>JAFNQK010000188.1 GCA_017386165.1 Treponema sp. | reverse complement strand
GACCGCTCAGCTTTGAGTGCAGAACTTAGCAAGATGAAAGCCGACGATCTAATTGATTACTGGAAGAATCACTTTAAGCTTTTGTCATAAATATATCCATCAATTAAAGAAGCTCTTTATAGAATCTTTAACTGACATTTGTTAAAATCATAAAATGAATGATAAATTAAAAATTCGTGATGCCCAGTTAGAAGACGCTGAGCGACTTGTTGAAATCTACTCTTATTATGTTTTAAATACAGCGGTATCTTTTGAATATAAGGTACCGACTGTAGAAGAATTCAAAGAAAGAATCAGAAAAGTAAAAGCAAAGTTTCCGTATCTGATTTGTGAAAAAGATGGCGTTATTGTAGGCTATGTTTATGCCAGTGCTTACAGTGAACGCGAAGCTTATAGCTGGACTGTTTCTACTTCCATTTATGTTGATAAAGATTTCCGCCGACAGGGAATCGGTTCGTTCCTATATGAAAATCTTGAAGAGCGATTAAAGCAGCTCGGAATAAAAAATATCTTAGCAGGAGCAGCCTTCACAGAAACAGAAGACGAATATCTTACACAGGACAGCCCAAAGTTCCATGAGAAAATGGGCTATGTCCGTGTTGCTCAGTTCAAGGAAATCGGGAAAAAGTTTGATCGCTGGTATGATCTTGTCTGGCAGCAGAAGAAGCTTTAGGATATGAAAAATACTTCACAGTAAAACCAGCGCGAAGCTGCGTAGAAATTGCAGCCCTGCCAAAAGGCGCACTGGTTGAAATTGAAGTAATCGCAGAAAAGTAATTAATCTACGATAATTTCTCCATCACGGCTGATTACAACAACGCGCCATGGAAGGAATTTTCCGCTTGCTTTAAGGGCTTCTGTGGCAGCACGTTCGAGGCCTCCACAACATGGAACTTCCATTCGAACAATCGTAAGACTTTTTATGTTGTTCTGACTGATGATCTCTGTAAGCTTTTCTGTGTAGTCGCCTTCATCTAGTTTTGGACAGCCCACGAGTGTAATGTGATTCTTGATGAAGTCACGGTGGAAGGTGGCATAAGCATAGGCTGTACAGTCTGCGGCAATCAAAAGATTTGCATTTTCATAGAAAGGAGCCTGAACTGGAAGCAGTTTAATCTGAACCGGCCATTGCATAAGCTCGCTTCTTACAGTTGTTTTTTCTGCAGTTTCGTTTTCTGATTCTGAAGTTTTCGCTGGATTTTGAGTGCGATTAAATGTATGCATAGCACTTCCCGGACAACCACCGGAACTCTGCTGGGCCAGAATCTGCTTTCTCATTTCAACAGCAGCCGGATTATATTCCGCACTTTCGCGTTCTTCAATAGTAATTGCTCCTGCAGGACAGGCTGGAAGACAGTCACCAAAACCATCACAAAAATCATCACGCAAAAGATGCGCTTTTCCGTTTTCCATAACAATTGCATTTTCGTGGCAGGCAGAAGCACATAAACCGCAGCCAGTGCATTTTTCTTCATCAATTTTTACAATCTTTCTAATCATAATTCACCTCGCTTCTTCTGTTTTACGGTTTTACTTTATCATCACATGGTCAGAAAGAATGTTGTTAAAACAACAAAATTCAAATAAACTGAAAATATGAATAATCAGGAATTGTTGAAGCATCCTCTCTTTCTGGGGATTGAGGAAAAGGATTTATCTGAAGCTCTTGCTCTATTTTCTGCAAGTGAAAAGTCATTGAAAAAGGGCCAGCAGATTTTTCGTGCCGGAACAGTAACAGAAGTAATGGGTTTCATTCTTGAAGGCAGGATTCAGATTGAAAGCACTGATTACTGGGGAAATAAAACAATTATTGATAATCTTGGAAGCGGAAAAGTTTTTGGTGAGACTTATGCTCTGACTGGAAAAACTTTGATGGTGGATGTAATTGCTGTAGAAACTTCTAAAATCCTGCTGCTCAATCCAAAAAAGCTATTTTCGAATAATGAGGGAAGGGGAGAGATAAAAGCCATCCTGATTAAGAATATTCTGAAGATTTCTATGAATAAAAATCTTCATCTGTCGCAGCGCATTTTTCACACCACATCCAAAACAATTCGAGGTCGGCTTCTTGCTTATCTTTCTTCCTGTGCTTCTTCAAAAAGTCCGGATGCCGAATTTGATATTCCTTTTGATCGCCAGCAGCTTGCAGACTACTTACAGGTAGACCGCTCAGCTTTGAGTGCAGAACTTAGCAAGATGAAAGCCGACGGTCTAATTGATTACTGGAAGAATCATTTTAAGCTTTTGTCATAAATATATCCATCAATTAAAGAAGCTCTTTATAGAATCTTTAACTGGCATTTGTTAAAATCATAAAATGAATGATAAATTAAAAATTCGTGATGCCCAGTTAGAAGACGCTGAGCGACTTGTTGAAATCTACT
>JAFNQK010000187.1 GCA_017386165.1 Treponema sp. | reverse complement strand
TAACTACGCACTTAAACGGTGGCGGGCGTAGACCCGACATCCGATTTGAAGTGCATGTTATACGATATTTACTAGACTGTAGCATAATGTTTTGCATATTGTGAAAGCACTTCATTCATCATTGTCTGATATTTTGTATTGTGTTTTTCGGCTTCCATCTTAAAAAATTTAATACAGTCAGAGTCGATAGATATTGTTATCTTCTCTTTTGCTGTTTTTCTTACAAGTTCCGCTGGGGATGGAAGGAAATCTTCTACTACAACAGCTGAATCCAAAGCATCCATTACAGATTTTTCAGGATCATTGTAAATGTTCTTCATATCGCTTCTTTCCTTGACGCCAATAACCTGCGCCGAAAATTCTAATATTTTGACCTCGCATTGTAAAACGAACTGTCAAAATTCCTTCATCTGTTTTTCCAATACAGAAATAACGTTTTTCTGAAATGGAATGCTTAATATCCTCTAAAATCATACGTTTTTCATCAAAAAAAGCATCCTGTGCCTTTTCAAATGAAACTTTATGCTTTTTTATGTTTTCAGAGTTTTTCTTTTCATCCCATTCGAATGTCATACATATTTATTATACATACTATTATATGTATCAGTCAAGTTTTTTTTTAGCAGATTCATGGTTAAATTAATTTCATCAGCAAGCTTGACTTGCTGATGAAATATTCCTATTTGTACTCAGTTTCTGGCTCTGCTACACAAAGATAATTATTATCATTTATGCTGTACGAGATATTCTGTTTCAGTGAAAATCTAAGCTGTAAAGGAAACTTTATAAAATATTCATTTCCTTTTTTATAAATACCCATACATTTATGTCTTGAGCAGCTGGGTGTCTCAAAACGAAGCTTTTCCATTAAAAAATTCTTAAATTCATCGGCAATACATGAATGGTATGCTACAACATCTCCGTCTTTTTTTACTACAATGTAACCGCCGTTTACTTCTGATTTTCCATCCCACCTTTTCCCAAGCCGAAGTCCTGTAAACATTGAATACAGCAGGTTTTCAATTCTTAATCTGTATGCATCGTAATTATTCTTGAAGCCATATTTGGCAAAGTCTTTTCTAGCGAGATAATCCAAACATTCTTTTAAGCAAGTTTTTTCTCCATTGCGCTCATAAAAATAATACTTCAACATTCCGCCAACGATCAAAGGCATTTCTGTTCCGCAACAAGTAATAAGGTTTTCTCTTGCAATATTGCCGACTGGATTTATAAATTCCAAATCAAGATTTTTATCATGCAGAAATTTCATTCTTTTTCCAACTGAAGTATGCCCTTGATTATCAACAAGAATATTAAAATCCTGCATTATTTTGTCATCGATTTTACCAATGATTTTATATTCGAAGTTGGTGTTATCGCCACTTGCATTGAACAAGGTTGAACCAGCGTCTATGTCAGATTTGCAAGAAAATCCCATTATCTGATTGATACCGCTTCTGTAGTCCAAAGTTTCAAGAACTATATCCTGCGTGCCGCCGAAAAATCTGTTTGACTTTTCTGCCGGTGACTTTAGCTTTTGTATTTTTATCGATTCCAAAAAATCCGTGATATCTTTGTTTGTAAAGGTTGTTTCCGTTGCGGAAGTTATCATATCCCATATTTTGCTTTTGTAGCTTTTGATTTTTGAGCAATCGATTGTAGCCACTTCATTTTCATTGAGTTTGATTATTACGGTTTCACCTGTAAAATAGCTGTATTCTTTTCCTTTTATTTCTTCCCTGATTATACGGACAATACTCAAAAACTTATCGCGGATTTTTTCCATGTTTTTGTCGGCTGCATAGATTTTACCGTCGCTTAACAGTTTAAAGAAAATATAAATCTCACTCCATTCGCCCTTGTTTCCTTTCAATTCCATTTTACTTCTCCGCTGCATCAAGAGTTTTTTTGATTTTCTTCGCAATTGCTTCAATGACTGGAACAGAAACTGAATTTCCAAACTGTTTATAAAGGTGAGTGTCTGCAAGAACAAGTTTGTATGAATCTGGGAAACCTTGTAGCTTTGCCCATTCTCTCGGTGTCATTTTTCTAATACCGTCTGTATTTACAGTTCCCTTTATGTGAGTTGTAGGCGTTAAATCTTTTTGCCGTTTATCGACAATGAGATTTCTTTCTCTTCCCATTCCTCCGCAGACAATTGCCCCTGCAATTCCATTGACATCTCTTATTTCATACCCAAAGCCATGCCCCATTGCTTCATGCCGAGCTTTATGCCTTTTTAGAGTTTCAATATATGTTGTGCTGAGATAGTATTTTGCAGGAACGGGTTTTTCTTCCATTATGTCTTTTATACATTTTGAAGAATCCGTTCTTTCTGGAAATGTGAATTCTGTTACATTTAAATCCTTATGGAATGCAACTATGTAAATTCTTTCTCGATTTTGTGGAACTCCAAAATCTTTGCTGTTAAGCACTTGAGAAAAGACATTATATCCGAGAGATTCGAATGTTGATTTTATTATTTTAAAAGTACGACCTTTATCATGGATAACAAGGCCTTTTACATTTTCACAGAAAATTATCTTAGGTTTATGGTATTCGCAGATTCTTGCAACATCTAAAAAAAGCGTTCCGCGACAAATTCCTTTATAGTTGTCCTCGAAACCTTTTCTTTGCCCAGCCATACTGAAAGCTTGGCATGGAAATCCTGCAAGGCAGATATCAAATGGAGGAATTTCAGTTTCTTTTATTTTTGTAATATCGCCCGCTATTTCTTTAGGGCTTTCAAAATTAGCCTTGTATGTTTTTTGCGCGTACTCGTCCCATTCCGAGACAAATACTGTTTCTGAATCCTTAAAGGCCTGCTCGAATCCAAGCCTGATTCCACCAATACCTGCAAACAGGTCGATGAACTTGTAGTATGACATTCTCGTTTTCGTTTGAGAAAAATGTCATACTAGAATTATTAATGGTTAGATTTTAATATTCTTTTCCAGCCCAGTGGGCTGTGCGTATAACAATTGGTTGTACCGCAGGCAGCTTGACTGCCTGTCGGCTACGAACCTTTGTTATACGATTTCTTTTTCCTTATAGATTAAAAAATCTATTTTATATTTTTTTTCAAAAAGCCAATGATTTTTTTATTTAAATAATAAATTAACATCAATACTAAAATGTTTTGAAAAATAGATTGGTGAATCAATACCTTTA
>JAFNQK010000186.1 GCA_017386165.1 Treponema sp. | reverse complement strand
GGGAGGAAAAGATTTTACACGAGGCAAGGCAAGCGACATCAAAAAATATGTTGAGGGACTTTTGAAGTAATGGGAACATCAAGACAAGTTCATGCGCAATTCTGGAAGTATGCACAGCTTGGCTCCGGTCGGGCATTTCTGATTTTTCGTGAGCATAAGGAAGTTGATTTTACGCGCGAAATAATCTTGCTTTGTTTGAAAAATTACGCCTATGACCCCCAGTGCGAGGGCGACAGGAGCGAATACGCAATGCAGTTTGTCCGTGCACTTTCGGAAAAGCAGAGGAATCGCGTGCTTGCAATCATAAAGTCCCATCTTGAAAATGATAAAGTTTCGGACGACTGGGATTGCATTCATTTATATTATGTGGCGGTAAAAATTGCGCATGAATTAGAGCCTTTTTTTGGTGAAATTTTGAGAAGGCGTTTTGATGAATGTGATGATGAAACTTTGATAGATGTATTTCCCTCATCGGCGCTTATAGAGCTTGACGGATTTGACGGCATGGTTCGTGTGGCAAGAAAATTCGGCAAGGCCTTTAAAGTTCACGATGACTGGTATGCAGACGATTATTATACAATCTGCGTTCCGGATATGGACGGCGAAAGTGTGCGGGCAAAACTTGGGGAGCTTGCAGAATCAGACCAAGACATACGCGCTTATTTAGAAAGAATTGAAGAATGTGAAAAGAAATCAGAAGAAAAAAAAGCAGAGGCAAAAAAGAATGAAGGTGAAAGCAATTTTGAATGCGTAAAAAAATATTTTTATACCGACCGTGGTATTGTTCCACGTAGATATGCGAAAAAACTTACAATCGACGAAGCAAAATATTTTGCCGATGAAATGACAAAGGTAAAAACTCAGAATGAATTGACAAAATATCTCCGGTTATTTTCTTCAATTCCATATCCTTATGGTGCGGATGATTTGATTCCCCTATTTTCAAAACGGAAAAATTCGTATTTTAACAGTTGCTTGGTTGATGCCCTTTCTTTTTTTACTTCTCCAGAAATCCGTTCACTTGCAGAAAAGGCATTGGATTCCGATGATTATTCGCCTTTTTATCTTACCCTGCTTATAAAAAATTACCGCGACGGTGACGGTTCAAAAATCGCGCGAAAACTCAGGGCCATAAAAAATTTTGAAGACGCACACTACGATGTTATTGATGTCACCAAAATCTATGAAGAAAATGTCACGCCAGATTGTATCGAACCGCTTACAGTTTTCTACGAGCGCACAAAATGCGGACTTTGTCGGATCAGAGCCGTCAAACTTATGGATAAAGCGGGTGTGCTTCCTCAAAACATCCGTGATGAGCTACCCTTTGATTCCGTGGCCTCTGGCGTTATCTGATTTTGCAGCAGCATTTTTTCTTTTTTGATTTTGAACGTGGGTATGTTCTGTTTACCTTGGACTATATTTCGATTATAATTCTTTTTGCGACGGGAATTCATTATTTAATTAGGAACGTATGTAAATGAAAAAAGCTTTTAAGGCAATCGGAAAAATATTTCTTGCTCTGTTGGCATTAATTATCATTGCACTTGTTTCTGTATTTATC
>JAFNQK010000185.1 GCA_017386165.1 Treponema sp. | reverse complement strand
TTTCGAGGGCACGTTTAAGACGGCTGAAGAAACATGATTTCAAGGAAGTTCCGCACGGTTCTGCCGGTAAAAAACTTTCCGTAACAGTTCTATCTGGTTTTACGGGAATCATTGATAATCTTCTCAGACAGAATGTAACAAATTCAGAAGTATGTTTTGAAAGGTTAAAAGAGAACGGATATAAAGGCGGATTAAGTACCGTAAAAAATTATATCGCATCTCATAAAGACCTTGTTCCTGCTCCACGCCAAATAGTTTCTCCACAGGGAAACCGAGGAAGACGCTATTTTACAGGAGCTGGAGAAGCATTTCAGATGGACTGGGGATTTGTAAAAGTTCAGGATTATTCAGAATTGGGTACAACTCAGGCAGCCTGTTTTGCAATGATATGTCATCATTGTGGACAGCGCTATATAGAATTCTTTCCGAATGCAAAGCAGGAAAATCTGTTTATAGGCATGCTTCATGCTTTTAAGTACATGGGGATTCCACGTTACGTCCTTACAGACAACATGAAAAGTGTTGTAATAAAACGAGATTTGGACGGTAATCCGATATGGAACAGAGACTATGAGCAGTTCATGAAGCTTATAGGATTTCAGACAAAACTTTGTAAGCCGTATCATCCTTTTACTAAAGGAAAAGTTGAACGACTGATTCAATTTGTGAAAGACAATTTTCTTGCCGGCCGTACATTCTGGAATGTAACAGATCTTAATGAAAGTGCACTTGAATGGTGTCAGAAGCAAAATACAAAATATCATCGTTCTCTTGATTCCATTCCAGAAGAAAATCATCTTAAAGAATGCAGCAAAATATGTTTACCTTTGAAAAAAGAACCTGCAATGCTTGCATATCTTTGTCCTGAACGTAGAGTTTCATTCGACGGCTTTGTAAATTACGAAGGCCGTCGTTTTGGAGTTCCGTATTTTTATCCAAAAAAGACTGTAAGAGTTAATCGTACTGACAGAAGTCTTACGATTTATTCGGATGATTTGTCAGAATGTCTTGTTACTCATGAAGTTACCTGGAGTAAAAGAGACAGATTCTGCAAAGACCAGTATGCAGTAGAACAGCCGGAAGAGTTTCCTACAGCCACGGTTAAAACAACTGTAATACAGCTTGAAGATAAAAATTACGGATTGAACTTTGACAGTTTCAATTTCAGTTTGGAGGAAGATGATGAATAATTTGAACGCACTAAAAGCAAGTTTTGATGCATTAAAGATAAAGATGTCTGTAGAAGAGTTTTATGGATTTGCAATGGCAAATGATTTTTCAGAAGAAGCTATAGCAGCAATAGAAAAGACTTTTGAAAAACTTGTTCAGAAAAAAGAAGAGATATCAATTGATTTTCTTCTTAAATGTTCAAGACTACCTTTGAAGAATCCAAAAACATTCGCAAATTTCAAGTTTGACGATGTTAAAGGTCGTGATGTTGAACGCTTAAAAAGCATACAGACACTTGCACCTCTTTATTCTCACAAGAATCTTGCTTTTATTGGACCTGCAGGAACAGGAAAAACTCATCTTGCAATGGCGTTTGGCTATGAATGTTGTCAAAAGATGATGAAAGCTTATTTTATCAAGATGACAGAATTGAATGAACTTTTCACGGAAGCCAGAAAGTATGACAGAGTAAGCAGAGTTATGACCAGACTTATAAAACCGTCATGCCTTATTATTGATGAAGTAGGACACTGTGTTTTTGATCCAGAAAACACAAGGCTCTTTTTTGACATGATTGACCGCCGTTATCATAAAGAAGGCAGCTCAAACATTGTTTTTACAAGCAATAAACAGCCGAGTTCCTGGCGCCAGAATTTCACAGAAGAAGATGCCCTGCTTTGTGCATTGGACAGAATCTTTGATGATTCCTTGATTTTTAATTTCAACGGCGAAAGCCACAGAGGCTTAAACCGCGAAGTTATTTCACTTACAACAAAAAAAATAAAGGCCGCTCCTATAATGGAACAGCCTGAATTACTCTAAAAGGGAGGTTTGATTCGGGTAGTTTTGGTTCTTTTCGTTTGTCAAAAATTGGCTTTTTCCGCCTGGCTCTACGCGGCTTTTTTCTCCCGACCCGAACACAAGCGTATAATTCGTAACATTCTTAAAATTCTTAAATCAATAGGAATCAAAAATGGCAAATAAAATGGTACTATCGC
>JAFNQK010000184.1 GCA_017386165.1 Treponema sp. | reverse complement strand
GGAATCGATTAATTATAAGGACAAGTTTCTTTCTCCTGGGGTTTTTCAGTGGCAGTCTCCAAACGGTACAACTCAGGATTCTGAAACAGGTAAAAATATCATTTTCAGTTATAAACGAGGAATTAATGTACATTTATTTGTTAGAAAATTTGAAGAAGTCGAAGGCGTAACCCAGCCTTTTGTTTATCTTGGGAAAGTAGTTCCATTTTCTGACAGTGCAGAAGGCAACAAACCTATAACAATACAATTTGCTCTTGAAAACCGTGTACCTGATGAATTATATTTGGATTTCAAGACAAGAACTGATATGCTAGGAAAAGAGGAGAATGCATAACATGAAAACTATCACCGTAAGCGGAGCCGTAATCATCCGTACAAGAGAGGTTTCGACAGGCTCAACCAGCGTAATCAAAAAAGAAGTCTTCGCAACCCAGCGCGGCTACGGCGATTATAAGGACTGGTGGGAAATCCCCGGCGGAAAGATTGAAGAAGGCGAAACTCCGGAACAGTGCATTGAGCGAGAGATCAAAGAAGAGCTTGCCACGGAAGTTCACGCAGAAAAAATTCTCGGCGTTGTTGAATACGACTACCCTGCATTTCATCTTACGATGCAATGCATTTTGTGCTCAATCGTGAGCGGGAAGCTTGAGCTTCTGGAGCATGAAAATGCCTGCTGGCTGGATGAAGAAAATCTCCGCACGGTAAAGTGGTTGCCTGCAGACGAATTAATACTTGATAAGATTGCAATGCTTTTGCGAAGTAAAAACTCGTAGACAAGTCGCAAGACTTGTCCGCTTCCTGCAGACGAATTAATACTTGATAAAATTGCGATGTTAAAAAAAATAGTAGAAACCACGCCCGCTCATTGATTTTACAACTTCCCCTCTTACAGAAGTAAAATTTGCAGATTTTATAGCAAGCCCGAACTGTTTGTCTTAATGCGAGAATATTGTTATCTGCAAATATTATTTCAGTTCCCTGTACATTCCTTCAAGTAATTCTTTCATAAAATCAGGGTTCTCGAATTCAGATACAAGAAACATAAGAGTTTTGCTTCCTTCGTAGGGATATTCAAGAGGAGTGCCGGCAAGGAGCCTTTTGGAAGTTTCCGTTTGTTTTACCAGCAGGCGGTTATCGCAAATATCACCGAAAAGCTTTCCGTTGTAGTAGAGGCTGTATTCTCCCATCATCTTCCTGGAAGTGACATCGCCTGCTTTATTCAGGCATTCCAATACATAATCATGATATTCTTTTGTTGTTGCCATATTAGCTGCTCCCGTTTATTTTTTATCCTTGTAAGCGTAGCCAAAATTAATCGGTGGTGTAGTTACAGAAATATAAACAAATTCGCCCTCGCCGTCATTTAAAAGTCCATGAACATCTTTATCTTCAAACCGGACAACATCCCCGGCCTTAAATTCTTTTTCTATGTCATCAGCCAGCAGAAGCCTACCGATACCTTTGATAGCATACCAGATTTGTTCAGATGTTTCATGAATGTGCCGTGGCTGACTTGCTCCGGGAACAAGATGAACTTCCGTAATCGTTACGCGTTTGCTGGTTGAATTTTCCGGATTCAAAAGCTGTCGCGAAACAACTCCTGGATTGGCTAATTCCTTAATTTCTTTTGCTGCAATAAATTCCATAAAGTACTCCCATATCAATTCAATATCGCTAATTTTTTTCCGCACCAGACACGTGCAATACATCAAGGATTTCCGCGGCCTCTTCGCGAGTTTTTGTTTTCATATCCATGAAGCAGTGAATGGTGATTTCTCTAAGATATTCGTAGAGGTCATCTAAATCTGATTCTTTGAAAGGTCGTAAAACTAAGCGCGAGGTTTCTATCATCTTTTTACCTGCAATTAGTGGCTGTGATGCTCGCCGTGTTGATTGCATTTAGCTTCAAAGTTTCCTTTGAGTTCGCCTTTTGCAAACTTTTCGGCTGCTTCATCTGCAGAACCTGTGATGCCTGGCACTTCATTTAAGCCTGCAGCGGCAATTGCATCAATAGCCCCCTGCCCTCTGTTTCCGAGGATAAGAGTTTCTACTCCAAGGCTCTTAAGGTATGGAGGCAGTGCATGATGGCCATTTCCACCGTTATCGATTACTTCAGAAGAAAGAACTTTTCCGTCTTCGATTTCGTAAATCTTAAAATACTGTGTTTTTCCAAAATGCTGGAATACGTTTCCTGTTTCTTTTTCGTAAGTTGCTGCGATTTTCATAATTTCCTCCAGTGAAATATGTCTCTAAGTATAACGAAAAAATCAATAAAAATACTACCAACAGTGTGACGACGCTTTCGCATTTGTTGCGTAAAAAGAAATAATTTTCTCCGGCTGTGATTCAATGTTAAAATAAAAAATCGTATGAATAAGAAAATAGCGATTTTCGCATCGTTTGCCGCCGCTTTGATTTTATTCTTTGCAGCTTGTTCAGATTCTGACGGTGGATTAACGATTCTGCCTCCTACTTATTATGAAGAATCCCACAGTTTTGAAGAAGCGTTAAATACACTTCCAAACATTGAAAGCATTGAGAAAGTCAAAGAAAAATCTGACTTTAAGGGAACCGTTTACAAAGTATACTTTAAGTCGCAGCTGGATCCCACGGACAGTTCAAAGGGAACGTTCAGCCAAAAAGCCTTTGTCGGCTTTGCAGGCTACGACAAACCCAACTGCCTTATGACAACCGGCTATACGCTCAGCGACAAAGCCGCCCTAAAAAGATT
>JAFNQK010000183.1 GCA_017386165.1 Treponema sp. | reverse complement strand
GCACTGTAAGTAATTGTTGCGCTTGAATCTACAGCGTTTGCAACAATGCTTGTAATTGAAAGGCTATCTTCACTTCCTGTGATATTTGCAGTAGCAGTAGTTCCGCTGATTGTTGCAGATTTTCCGTTTACTGTAATGCTAGAAAGAGTTGTGTCATTAGCTGTAGCACGAGTTACGTTTACTGTATATGTTTTAGTTGTTGTTCCGTCTTCGGCAGTAACAGTGATTGTAAAGGCTTTTGCAACACCTTCTGTAAGGTCTGTTGAACCACTTGGGCTAACAACTACAGTTGCGGCAGAATAATTTGCTACAGCTGTTACTGTTGCGCTTGTTACAGTTGTTGCAACAGAAGTTGAATAATTTGTAGTGCCAGAAGCAAAACCTGTAAGAGATGTACCGTTCACACTTATAGAAGCAAGAGTTGCGTCGCTAGAAAGTTTGCCTTCTGTTGGATCGGAATCATAGAATTTTTTTTCTGTACCACAAAGCCCCTTTGCATCGTACCAGAAGGTTGCAGTCTTGCCTGATTCGATATTACTACCACTATCAAGAATAAAGTTAAACGCAATTCCGTCAGTATAAGTACAACCATTTGCAGTCAAATCGTACATATACCAGCCATCATTATCATACATACCGTCTGCAGCAGACATAGTAGGTCGATCATTCCATTCACAACCAAGGACGTCCTTTCCATCAGTATAACTTCCGCTAGCCTGCCAGATCCAAAGACGAGGGGCACTTGCAGCAGAAACATAAACTACCACATGTCCGTCATAAGGACTACCAATAGTTTTATCAAAAGAAACATTACTGCCGGCAACAGTTACAGTTCCGACACTTTTAACATTAGAACCATTATTTGCATAAATAGTCCATGTTCCAGGTGCAACGTTTTCGATAGTATCAGTTGTTGTGCTGTTACTTGTAATGCTTAATTTCTCCGAAAGCGGATCCCCGATCCAAACTGTATAACCAGCGGCATTTACAATAGAAGAAAGTGTTACAGTTTTTGCAGCGGTGTAATATGAAGAAGGAGATACTGATTCATCAGATTTATAAGCCTGTGCAAACGAATCTGCATCAAAATAGTAAGCAGACTTTTCAGCATCAAAACCATCAAGACTAACACCAGAAACACTAACACCTGCATTCAACAAAGCAAGATAAGCTTTTCCTTTGGCAGAATCTTTTCCATCTTTAATAGAAGAAATACTAGTAGTATTTCCCCCTGTGATGTTAGTTACATGATAAAGGCGCTTACCTTCTACGCCGGTTGCTTTATATCCGATTACTTCTACTACGCGATTAGAACCAGCTGGAATATTTTCAATTGTTACAGAACCTTTTCCCGCAGAGACTGAAACATCTGTTTTAGAAACTTTTTCAGATTTATTATACCAAACATTAACGGTTGCTTTTTTGATTTCTGATACATCAAGATAACGAGAATCAGAAGCCAGATTCATTGTCAGTGAACCGTATTCAACGCTTTGATCCCCATTCAAACCGCTGTTACAACCAGCCAACAAAACTGCGGCAAAAATCCCCAACACCGCAATTCCAAACTTTTTCATTTATTTTCCTCCTGAGCGGAAACAGCTGCATTTTCCCCTACAGCTGTTTCTGTTCATTATTTTTACCTTTATTTTCTTTACTGTGCAAAAATTGTTACACCGGTGCCTTCGCAAGTTTTATCAGTTGTACTATTTACAGCACCTGTTTTGTTCATAACCATGGTGCCGCTTCCGCCGTAATTAAAATTGTCATTTGGATTAATTACGATTGTAATAGTTTTGTTAGCATTGCTTGGAGAACTTGATGTATTCTGGACAGAATAATAAATTACATTTCCGTCATTGCTAATGTTTCCAACTCCATTTCTGTTTCTAAGACCGTCATTTGCTCTGCGGAAAGCAATCATATCTTTGTGATATTTGAAACAGCTATAATTGGTAGCCTTATACTTCCAGTCAATCTGGTTCATTTCAATTCCCCACATATAAGAGTTATGAGCCTGGCCTGCAAAAGTTCCTACAGCCTTGGTTCTAAGGAATTCGTCACCAGCATGCATAAAAGGAATACCCTGACTTGAAAGAAGAATACCGTGACCAAATTTTACAATTGCATCTGCATAACTTGTAAAAGACACACCTGCTGCCGCAATCTTGTCGTAGAAACAAAGGTTATCGTGAGCCATAAGATAGTTTACAGCCTGTTCAGGATTTGCAGTAAAGTATCGTGTCCATACGCCTTCGCTATCAGAACCCAGGCTTGTACCAGAACCTCTAATACCAACCATAGTATTACCAAGTGTAGCAGCTCCATCCTTATCCTGGCGACCGCTAAAAATGTAGCCCAGAGTATTACCGTCGTCACTGGAACCTTTTAGGGTTTCACGTAACTTACCGGCAAAACAACCAATATGAGCATTTGCAAGGCCCGGTATACTGGATGCATAACCATAGCTAGAAGATGAATTGTTATTACACTGCCATGGTTCACCATACATCAAGAGGTTTCTATCAATAGTTTCAGGATTTGAATTATTTAAATAATTTCCCCAGTCGTAAAGGGCATCTCTTGTAAAGATTGCCATCAGGTCAAATCTAAAGCCATCAATATTATAAACATCTGCCCAATATTCAAGAGAATCCCGAACCATTCGACTTACCATCGCGTTAGAAACATCAACGCTGTTTCCACATCCTGAAAGGTCGTTTGTTGTATAATACTTACCAGTTATATTTTCAAACATCTCACCTGAGAAAGTGTGATTATAAACGACATCCATTACAACCCGGATTCCGTTTTTATGGAACTCGTTTATCATGTCTTTAACTTCACGGATTCGTTCAACATAGTCTCCAGGACAGGTTGAATAGCGATCTTCAGGAATATTGTAGTTTACAGGGTCGTAACCCCAGTTGTAATACTGACCAGTAGAATTAACATATTTTGTTGCAAAGTCGTACATAGGCATAATCTGAACATGAGTTACACCAAGTTCCTTTAAGTGATCAAGACCTGTTTTAACTGTAGTTGAACCACTGGTATAAGTTGTTCCGCTTTCTACCATTCCAGGGAACTTACCGCGGTTAGACTCACTTCCGTTCCATGTTGAAGAAGAAGTAAAGTCCTGAACATGAACTTCGTATACGATAGCATCACATCGGGAATCCAGCGTTGGACGAGTTGCCCAGCTTCCATCCGATGGCATAATGTTTTCTGCATCAACAACAATATTTACGCTTGGACCTGCCCAGCTTGAACCTACAGGTCCATCAGTATAAAAGGCTTTATTATCGCAAAGATAATTTTCACTCTGAGGAATAACTTTTCCACCACAAGAGGCCACAGTATTTTCTACATATTTAACCATTCTTCCGTATGGATCTCTGACAGCCTTACCACCAATATAGAACTGGTATTCCGCAAGATTACAGTCGCCCATTACGGTTACGCCGTATATGTTGCTTGTATCAGAGTATCCACCGTCAACTGTAAATCCGGCTGTACACGTATATTCTGTAAAGTCTGATTCGCCCTGCTTTTTAACGGCAACTTTTACATTGCTTGAATCTGGAGACCAGATACTAAAGCTTGTAGCAACCTTTTCGTAAAAGGCACCGAGACGAGTTGGAGTGCTTGGTTCAGCGAGTTCGGCAGCTGTAAGAGAAATTGAAAGACTGTCTGTTCCTTCTGAGTTTGCGACGCTTGCTGAAACAGAAATTGTATCTCCGACAGACAAACCTGAAGGGAGGTCTACTTTATTTGTTCCTACAACAAGAGAACCTGTTTTGCTTCCGACTGTATAAGTACCGCTTGTGAGAGCTGCATTTTTACTTGTTACTGTGAATGTAACTGAACCGTTAACATCTATTTCGTCACCGTCGCTGTAATCACAGGTTACAGTCGGTGGAAGAGGAATATTTGGTTCTGTTACTGTAATTTCGAGAACTTCTGATGGAGTAACAGCTTCAAAGTTTTGGGCAATGTTAGTACCTGTTGTATCAGCAGTACCTGTTGCACCACCAATATAGTTCCATTCGCCCTCTGTGATGTAAAGGTCAGCAGTCTGGCCATTACCAGCAGTAGAACCATTTTGATTCTTATTAAAAATAATACCAGCAGAAGTTTTTCCATCCAGAGTATAATCGTAATACGAACCATTCTCTGTCATTGCTTTTCCAGGCCAGGTTCCACCAGTATAATTAGTTGTAGGTGAAGTCGGGTT
>JAFNQK010000182.1 GCA_017386165.1 Treponema sp. | reverse complement strand
CATACGTTTATCATGATGAAAAAGATAAAATCTATGAACCTGGCAGTCACTACCGCTTGTGGCTTTTGGGAATTGACGGCGCAAAATCCGTGAGCGAAGTTTATTATCAGACTTACATAACGGACGACAACATTCCTTTGAAAACCTCAAATTTCAAAGACGCAAAAGTAACGGCACTTCTTGAAAAAGGAACCGAAGTAAGGGTTCTCAGCGTTGATCCTTCACTAAACAAAATGGAAGGAAAAAATGGATTTTGGGTTTTGGTAGAAACGGAAACGGAACGCATAGGCTGGCTTTGGTCGGCTTGCCTAAAAGACTTCAGCCATGAAACGACCAGACATTTCCGAGACTTTGACCCGATTAAAACTTGGTGATGAAATTGCTGGAGTTTAGTGAGGGCGCAATCCATTTATAAACGTGTAATTCACAGACTTCAGCCGGAAAAATGCAGTAGAAAATTTCTTCAGAATAGGATATAATCTATGTGCTATGGTTGCCCTTTCAGAAACGCTTGAAAAAGAAAGAATCTCACATGCTTTGGAAACATCCGTTAATCATAAGGAGTCTTTTGGACAATACTTTACACCATATCAAATAGCAAAATTTATGGCATCGTTATTTCCTGTTACCGATAAAAAAATAAAGCTTCTTGATCCAGGTGCAGGAATTGGAACTCTTTCATGTTCTTTTATGGAAAGAATTGTGAGGGAAAAATGGAATACCCCTGACATTCACGTTTCTGCGTATGATATTGATAAAGGCATATATGAAACATTGAGTGAAAATATAGCATCGTCTAGTGCGGCTTTTAAAAAATCAGATTATGAAATATTTTCAGAAGATTTTTTAGAGAAAACGTCGTTTGAATATACATGGAAAATTAACGAAACATACACTCATGTTATAATGAATCCCCCATATAAAAAAATACTGACAAGCTCAAAAGAAAGACAATTTGCTCGTGCGTTCGGACTTGAAACTGTAAATCTTTATTCGGCGTTTATGGGGGCTGCGATTTCTCTTACAGAGGATAACGGCTATATCATTGCGATTGTTCCGAGGAGTTTTTGCAATGGTGTTTATTATAAGCCATTTCGTGAATTTATTCTAAAAAATTGCGCAATCAAACATATTCATCTTTTCGAATCTCGCGACAAGGCTTTTAGGGATGAAGCAGTTTTGCAGGAAAATATAATAATAATGCTTCAAAAAAATGCGGAACAAGAAAATGTAAAGATTTCGTATTGTAATGATGATTCTTTTTCTGGTCTTTCAGAGTTTGATGTTCCGTTCAATCAAATCTTGCGCAAAAATGACAGCGAAAAATATTTCAATATTCCTACGAAACAACAGATTGGGAATGAAAATTTGATGGTCTACTTGAATCTAAAAGATTTAGGAATAAAAGTTTCAACAGGTCCGATTGTTGATTTCAGAATGAAAGATTTTTTGCTCAAAGATTATGCAGAAAAATCTGTACCGCTAATTTATTCTGTCCATTTAAAAAAGCATCGACTTTTGTGGCCTCAGGAATCAAAAAAGCCAAATGCAATTTTAGAAGCTGATGAAGTTGCTAAACAACTTTTTCCGAAAGGTTTTTATGTCATTGTAAAGCGTTTTTCTACAAAAGAAGAAGAAAAAAGGGTTGTGGCTTCTATTATAACGCCTGATGATTTTATAAACGACAGTATCACTTTTGAAAACCATTTGAATGTATTTCATATAAATAAAAATACTCTTTCAGAAAATATTGCCTATGGTTTAGTTTGCTGGCTTAACTCAACTTACATAGATGAAAAATTCCGGCTTTTTAGTGGACACACGCAAGTCAACGCAACTGATTTACGAAATCTTCCTTATCCGAACATTGACGATTTGGAAGTGTTAGGCATACAGTTGAAATCTGAAAAAGAATGGAATCAGAATGTGTTTGATAAAATTTCAGAGGTTGTAATAAAATGAAAATTGAAGAGCAGATAAAACAGAAACTTGAAGAAGCAATAGACATCCTCAAAAAATTTGGAATGCCATCTGCCCAGCAAAATGAAAGAACGGCATATTGTTTGCTTTCTCTTCTAAATGTTACACCGGAAAAAGAATGGAAAAATGCAGAAAGTCCCCTTGTCGGAATAACACCGATGATGACTTTTGCAAAGAAATATTACAATAAGGAATATGCTCCGAATACACGAGAAACATTCCGTAGGTTCAGTACACATCAGATGGTTCAGGCCGGAATTGTGGTTTATAATCCAGACAAGCCCGACAGGGCTGTAAACAGTCCTAATGCAGTTTATCAGATTTCGACGGAAGCATTAAAAGTTATTAAAGCATATAAGACGACTTCTTTTGATTCCTTGATGGCGGACTTCATAAAGAATCAATCTACACTTTCCGCACAATATGCACGTGAACGAGAAATGAATATGGTTTCTGTAAAAATCAAAGAAGGGTATCATATTCAAATTTCACCTGGAAAACACAGTGAATTAATCCGCGATATTATAGAACAAATGGCTCCAGGATTCTTGCCGAACAGTACATTGGTTTATGTTGGTGATACCGGCGAAAAATGGGGCTATTACGACCAAGAACTTGCAGGAAATCTTTTGTTCAATGTTCAGCAGCACGGGAAAATGCGGGATGTAATTCTTTATGTTGAGGATAAAAAATGGCTTGTTCTTGTGGAATCAGTAACTTCCCATGGACCTGTTGACAGTAAAAGATACATTGAGCTAGAAGAATTGTTTGGGAATGTAACTGCCGATAAAGTTTATATTTCGGCATTTCCTGGCAAGAAAACTTTCACTCATTACGCGCATGAAATTGCCTGGGAAACAGAGGCCTGGATTGCCGATAATCCAACACACATGATCCATTTTAATGGGGATAAGTTTATTGGTCCCCAT
>JAFNQK010000181.1 GCA_017386165.1 Treponema sp. | reverse complement strand
GCTTTCCCGTAACTTTGGAGGAGCAAAGTTTATAAAGGAACTTGCTACAAATCCGTATGTTGATATGGAATCAATAATAAATGCGGTAAATGCAATGGGTGGAAAACAATATACGGTTACTTCTCTTTTTCAAAAATATGCAGAGGATATGTTCTACCCTCAGGAGGGAAAGGGCTGGAATCAGAATGCTGCAACATATTCGGGAAATGCAGAATACACATGTAGTTACACAGACTTAATGGGAACTTGGAAAACTTACCTATACCCTATTACACCGATAAATCTGTGGGATAAATTTTATGGCTGGTGCGATTTATCATTAGAAAAACTAATTGTAAACGAGTCTATTTCTTTTGATGATTTGCCGAAGGTAAATGCATTTAAAAGACATGATTGGAAAGATCAGCCGATTCCAGAAACAGCCTTTCTTGGACCGGCAGTTTTTAATGATGGAAGGATTTTATATAAGCAAATCGGCCCTTATGCAGCAATGCTTTTTAATCTTGGAAAAGCCGAAACTGACAGCGTTGAACTGAAAGTAACCTGTAAAGGCAAGCCGAAGGATGTACTTACAATTTATGTAAGGTAGAATAAGATAGTAAAATTGCAGAGACGGTAAATCAAAGATTAAATCGTATATTTGTTTAGGAGTTCAAAAATGAAGAAGATAATATCCCTGGTTACAGCCATTTTTATTACCCTTTCCCTTATTTCCTGTAAAGATTCAGATGATGGAGATGACGGAGTTAAGAGCACAGCAGAAGTATACTCTGTGTATTTGGAAGGAAATTCTAGGTTCGATATGCCTCTTTATTTTCTGGATGATGTAAATGATTTGCCATATATTGTAGTAAATGAAGGTGCAGATATTTTAAGGTTTCTATATGAGGCTTGTTATGGTTCTGTGGATTTTACGGTTTTAAAAAAAGGCTCAAATTTTACGCTAGTCAGAAAGAACGATGTTTATGGAGCTGATATTCCTGTAACTATTGATTTTGAGAAGGATCTTATTCGTTTTCAGGATTATGATTTGTTTGCAATGCGCCCTGAATGTGCTACGATTATGGATGTGACATCCAGGACATATGTTGATGAAAATAATAATCCTTTTCTTATTCAAAAGCGTCCATCAAAATATCTTCCTAGATTTGGTGAGCCCCTTGAAATCAATCTTAAAAGTTATGGAATTGATTTACTAGTTGTAGACGGGGAATATTTGATTCCGCTTCAAACTTTTTCAGATATTTTCATTGCTCCTGTCTTCCTGTACAATTTTTATTTTAATGGAAATTGCCTGGTTTTTAGTGTGGATTTATCTGAAAAAGGAAATGAAAACGACAGAAAAGTTTATTACGAAGGGGAGCACGGAGAACGCAGTCCTGAGCTTGCAAAATTCGGTTACGGTGAACTTTGCATGATGCTGGATAATCTTTACGGTTTGAAAGACCACAAGGAAATCAGCAGTTTTGACAAGCTGTTTCAGACTGTTGGTTCAAGTTCTATTGAAAGCAGATCTATTGTTCAGGAGCAAAGCCTAAAATCGTATCTTCTTGGCTCAAGTGTTTTTAATGTTGATAAAGCAATTTACACTCTGATTGGAAGTTTCCTGGATGACAATCATTGCAAGTGGTACAATTTTTCTTATCTGACAGGTGAGCATGAGGGCTTTAAGCCTGACGGAGCCGCAAGAGAACGTTTGGATGAATATGAAAAGCAATATAAGGCTGCACGAAACGCTTTTTATCCGGATGGTATACCAGCCTATGAAGAAATTGGTGATACTGCTTTCATCACATTTGATATTTTTGAAATGGATTCTGAATTATGGTCAAAACCTTCTGGCTACTATACAACTCCTCTTTCAGAGTTTCCTGAAAAAGATATATTTGGTCTGATTATGAAAGCCCATGACCAGATTACACGGGAAAACAGTCCTATTAAAAATGTAGTCATCGATTTGAGTGTAAACATTGGTGGAGCAGCTGATTTGGCGGTGTATATAATTTCCTGGTTTTTGGGAGAATATGATATGAGCATCAAGAACACAATGAGCGGGGCAGTTAGTACAACTTTCTATCGTTGTGATGCAAACCGGGACCATAAATTTGACGAAAAAGATACTCTGGGTGACAGAAAACTGTTCTGCCTCACTTCGCCGGTTAGTTTTTCATGCGGAAACCTTGTTCCGAGCGCTTTTAAGGAATCGGAAAAGGTCACATTGATTGGAAAAACTTCGGCTGGAGGTGCCTGCGTAGTTCAGCCGGTTTCTTCTGCCTGGGGAACATCTTTTAGAATTTCCGGGCCAATGTGTCTTGTCAGCATGAAAAACGGTGCTTACTACGACATTGACCAGGGTGCCGAACCGGACTACACTCTCAGATCCCCGGAAAGTTATTACAACCGCAGCGAACTGGTGAATTTTATCAACAGTATAAAATAACTTTCAGGGGATTGATTTCTGCGGATTTTATACGTGATGGGTTTTAATAGGATGATATTCGTCAGAGAACACTTTAATCGGTTGATCCGTGTCAGAGTATACTCTGATGTTCTTCATCGTTGGGTGTTCCCCCTGCTTCGCAGGGGTCGGGCGTTCCGCGGCTTACCTACGGACGGTCTGCTACGCAGACTGCGAACTTGCCTTCGGCAAGTTGCACCGCTCCATGCCCTAACACGATTCGGTGGACGATCCTCAAAAATTGCTGGTCGTCATATTAAAAATCAACACTGAGCAGGATCTATCCGTATGAATTATGTATTTTATACATTAATGATGTTGAAAACACGGATAAGTTATGGTGTACAATATAATTTATCCGTGTTCAATTCAGTATTTTATAAAAATTTCGATATTTTATACGTATAAAACAGAGTGAAAACTCCATTATATACGTAGATAAACAATAAAGATTACTCTTGATTGTATAAAATCATAGAAAAAATACGGATAAATAAAAGCAAAAAGCGGCATTTATCTGTAAAATATTCAAAAAATATTGATTTTCGGTAGCTATTGAAGGGTTCAATATATACAAGTTCTGAAGTGCTTAATATACCTTTAAATTCAAATTTAGATTCAATTTTTTTGATTACAATCTCTCGGGTTCTTAGAGTATTCGTTGGATTAATCTGGGAACTTTTATATTTTAAAAAGCAGTAGTGTGTGGTAAAATATATCAACTGCCTTACGACAGTAGGAGATAAATATGAAGAAGAGATTTTTTCTTTTGTTATTTTTGCTGGTATTTTATCTGCTCAGTCAAGAGACATTGATTACTACTC
>JAFNQK010000180.1 GCA_017386165.1 Treponema sp. | reverse complement strand
ATTACAGTATGATAAATATAAACCGGATTTCCTCTTTTATCATCTTTTTCAAAATCTTCTCTTTCAGAATAATTCCACTAATGAAGATTATTTCTGAACTCACATCTATAACTTTTCAAATCAAAAAATCTAAAAGGCTTGTCAGAAAAACGAAACCATGTGGTCGTAGCTTCTACAGCTTCTGCAAGACCTTCCTCAAGATTTTTTAATGACTCGACACTGCTCCATAATTTACCCCCTCAAAATACTCCTTAAACAATTTATCCACATGTTTCTCTAAAGAATCCCCCGGAAACTGTGTATACGCCATAAAACAGATTTTCTTCGCCAAAAAAACAATAACATGGGCGTTCCCGGCCACGACCTTCGGTCGCGTCCGGTCGGCAGTTCCACACTTCGCTATCCGCTCATCCTCCTCGGTCGCTCCGCTCCCTGCGGTGGACTCGCAACTTCGTTGCTCGGTGTTCCATTGCCTAACGCAATAGTTCAAAAAAAAACATTTTTTATACCTCACCTGTACCATGGGACTGGCCCACGCAGGTTTTAATTTCTAACCAGACCCCACCGAGATGGACACCCAGCTCACAACTAAAATTCCACATTCTCAACAACAAATCGGTCAACTGCAAATTGACATTTTTAAAATAACACATCCGTAAGATTTTATAAAATGCCAACGAACGGCTGACCACAATAGAATTCAAATCCTGTAAATTATTAATTGTGCCGGACTTCAAGCAGTTGTACCCGGTACTTTAGATTATGTTACGATCTTTTCGTACGTAAAGGGTGAAGGGTCTCAAAAGAGTCTTTGCATCACCCGTTGTAAACAACCTAGGCAGTAGTCTGCAAAACGCTTAGCGTGGCAGCACTACCATCATGTCCTTTCAGCAAAGCTATTCAGTTAGTGTCCGAAAGGACATTTACCCTTACGGGGAAACGTGTAATTGTGTGCCTGTGAATTTTTTTTCACTGCTAAAGATCTGGTCCAATCTAAAAATTCCTGCTAAGCTGCAAGTATCATGAATTTAGATTCACAGCAGCTCCTTCAAAGTTTACAGACCGGTTTTATTTCCAAGACTCATCATTCCATAAATGAATTAGCTCCAACACTCCTTGTAAACAATTATCACAAAGAAAAGAAGATTCTCTCTTCTCTCGTTGAAGAACTGTCTTCCTGCGAAGCTTTTGATTTTTCAGTTGCCTTCATAAACAACGAAGGGCTTGCTGCCATAAAGCAAACTCTGGACGAACTTGCTCAGTACAGCCAGAACTATCCCGAAAAAGCAGTAAAAGGCCGAATCCTTACAACAAATTATCTAAATTTCACACAACCTTCTGCTCTCCGGGAATTACTTCAGTTTCCTAACATCGAAGTCCGCGCCTACACAAAAGGCGGCTTTCATCCAAAAGGCTATATTTTCAAACAGAGTAACTATTATTCCATGATTATCGGAAGTGCAAACCTTACTGCATCTGCCCTCACCATGAATCAGGAATGGAGCGTAAAATTTCTTTCCTGCACCGACGGCCAGATTGTCTATACCGTTCGCGAAGAATTTGAACAGGTCTGGTCAGATGCCGACAAAGTCGATGAAAACTGGCTCAAAGATTACGAATCTAAATACAACGAAAAACGTCTTACCCTCAAACTTGTAAATAAACAGATAAAAGAACTAAAAAAGCAAAAAGGGGAAGATATTCTTTCAAACGAAGAAGAACAAACCGAAATCGTACCAAATTCCATGCAGGAAGAAGCCATGGTCGCCCTTCACAATCTTCGTGAACAGAAACAAAACCGGGCCCTTTTAATTGCTGCAACCGGTACAGGAAAAACATATCTTTCAATTTTTGACGTAAAACAGGAAAAACCTAAAAAAGTTCTGTACGTTGCCCACCGCGACATGATTCTTGATAAATCAGAAAAGAGCTTTAAGAATGTTCTTCCAGATATTAAAACAGGTTTCTTAAACGGCACTCAAAAAGACCTTAACGCAGATTATCTGTTTGCATCTGTTTTCACCCTTGCAAAAGAAGATACCTTAAAACTTTTCAAAAAAGACGAATTTGATTACATCATTGTAGACGAAGTTCATCACGCAGGTGCCGAAAGCTACAAAAAAGTTATCGATTATTTTACTCCAAAATTTCTCCTTGGCTTAACTGCAACTCCAGAACGAACAGACGGTTTTGATATTTTTGCAATGTTCCACAATAACATCGCATACGAAATCCGACTTCAAAAAGCAATGGAAGAAGATTTGCTCTGTCCTTTTCATTATTACGGCCTTTCAGATTTAACTGTCAACGGAGAATTTATTGATGATAAATCAGATTTTTCAAAATTAGTCTGTGATGAACGAATTAAACACATCGAACGCTCAATTAATCTTTACAGAAACTTTGAATATCCGGTTAAAGGATTGATATTCTGCAGCCGCGTAGAAGAAGCAAAAGAACTTTCTGAAAAACTCAATAAAGACGGTTACTTCACCAAATATCTAACCGGCGACAATTCCGATACAGAACGAGAACGCGTTATTCAGGAGTTAGAGTCTGATGAAAATCCTCTTCAATATATAATCAGCGTAGATATATTTAATGAGGGGGTTGATATACCTTCTGTTAATCAGGTTGTAATGCTCAGACCGACACAGTCAGCAATCATCTTTGTCCAGCAGCTTGGCCGCGGCTTACGGAAATCAAATGGCAAAACCTATGTTTCTGTTATCGATTTTATAGGAAACTACGAAAACAATTTCTTTATCCCGATCGCTCTTTATGGAGACAATTCTTACAACAAAGATAATCTCCGTAAGGTAATGAGTTCCGGATCCTCTGGTTTACCGGGCACTTCAACCGTTCAGATTACAGAAATCGCCAGACAGAAAATATATCAGGCGATCAGCCAGACAAACTTTAGTCAGTTAAAACTTTTAAAAGAAGAATACAATAAGCTAAAAATGCGTTTAGCCCGAATTCCTTCAATGATGGATTTTGTGAATAACGGATTTATTGATCCATTTTTATTTATTGACTACAAAGGTTCTTATTATGCCTTCAAATGCAGCATAGAAAAACAAAAAGAAGAACTTTCGATTAAAGAGTTATGTTCTCTTCAGTTTTTCTCAATTGAATTTGCAAAAGGAATCAGATTGCACGAATTGCTGTTGATTTCAATTCTTCTTAAAAAAGAAAAAATCAGTGTGGCAGATTTTTCAAAAGAATTGGAAAACCGTGGTATAAAACTCACAAAAAATGATTTTAAGGGAATGCTCAATAATCTTTCCCCGGAATTTTATACTCAGAATGACCGAAAAAAATATGGCGGAATAAAATATATAATTTCAGACGACAAAGAACTCTGCCGTTCCAAAGAATTTAATGAACTTCTTAAATCCAGCGTTTATGTGAATGAACTTTCAGACTGCCTTGAATACGGTTTAAAACGAGCAATGCTTAAACCAGAAGAAAAAATTGTAGACGATAATCTGATTCTCTACAGAAAATACTCCCGAAAAGATATCTGTAAACTCCTAAACTGGAAATCCGACTGTTCCTCTACAATTTACGGATATAAAACAGAAACTTCCACCGACGAATATACCTGTCCGATATTTGTAACTTATGAAAAATCTTCTGATATTTCAGAAACTACAAAATATGAAGATGTATTTATCGATAACACCCGCTTTAGCTGGATGAGTCGAAGCCGAAGAAATTCCAAATCAGATGAAGTTGCAGCTTTAATTGCTCAGCCTAAAAACAATATTAAAATTATGCTCTTTGTAAAAAAGAATGACGGAGAAGGTTCAGACTTTTATTACATGGGCAAAATGAAATATAATTCATTTGAAGATACAACTATGAAAGATAAAGACGGAACCGATGTTTCTGTTGTAAACATTCAGTTTGACATGGAAAATCCGGTTCCTCAAAATCTCTTTAATTACCTGGAGTCTGCATAACATGAAACAAATCCTCGTCTCCGGAGCCATCATCCTCCGCACAAATCCATCCACCAATAAAAAAGAAATCTTTGCCACTCAGCGGGGCTACGGCGAATACAAAGACTGGTGGGAAATCCCCGGCGGTAAACTGGAACCGGGCGAAACTCCGGAAGAATGCATCGTCCGAGAAATCCGTGAAGAACTTGCTACCGTTGTCCGGGCTGAAGGCATTCTCGACACAATCGAGTACGATTATCCGACTTTTCACCTTACCATGCACTGCATCTTGTGCACTATCGTTTCCGGCGACTTGCAACTCCTGGAGCACGAAAACGCCCGCTGGCTTACCGCCAAAAACTTGCACTCTGTAAAATGGCTGCCTGCAGATGAACTGATTCTTGATAAAGTTAAAAGCCTGTTAGATTAACGCAGTCGCCGCAGTGAATATAACTGAGCTGGTCGCCCATGATTTCTTTCATCTGATTGTAAACCACAAGCCCTGTACAATGGCATGTTGCAAAATGGGCTTTGTATTTTTTTAGTTTATTTGCAATTGTGACAATTTCTTCATTATCCACTTTTGAAAAATCAGTGAGCTTCATCAGATGAAAGCCTCCAATCACCATATCAGGGAGAAATGTCGGTCCCAGTTTTCGCTCCAGGGCTTCAAGAATGTTTAAAATGCCATTGTGTGCACATCCGCAGAATAGAATTTTCTTTCCTTCACTCATAAGAAGCAGATTCTGCTCATGTAAAAAATCATCCTGAATGTATTTTCCACCACAATACATTTTCAATCTGGAATTTGTAGAAGGAAAAGGATAGTCCCTAAAATCAACCGTAAATAGTTTTAATTCTTCATCGATTTTTTCATCGCCATCCAACAGAACCACCTGCGGAAGTGACAAAATTTTCTTATCAATCCCAATATACCTATAACCAGCATCTTGCCCGTCAAAGGCATAATAATCATCACCGGCTGATTTTTGAATATAAATGCGAGCATGAGAATTTATTTCTGTAAATGCCAGTACACCACCACAGTGATCATAATGCCCATGGCTTAAAATCACCGTATCAATCGAGCTTAAATCAACTCCTAATTTCTGAGCATTCGTAATAACAAGATTATTTGGACTTGTATCAAATAAAATCTTATGATTTTCCGTTTCTATATAAAAAGAAAGCCCATGAGCAGCTTCTAAGCCAGATTCACCGATTTCATTTTCTACAAGATTAATAATTCGCATGCAACCATTATATAATAGAATAAAATAAAGTGTACAAATTCAATTGATTTTTGCTTCGGTTTAAATTAAATTGATTCAAACATTAATCTATTTAATAACGAGGCCTCTATGAAATTAAAGACTCTAATGCCAGCGTTGTTCACCTTAGCACTCGCTCTCCTCTCAAGCTGCAAAACCCTTGATGTTGCAGAAAAAAACGGACAACCCCTGACTCCTCAAAATTCAGTTTTGTTATACGGCTATATCAAAGATCTCGATGAAATCGATTTTATCAATCAGTCTCCAACCTTTGAATATGAACACATCGAAACCTTTGTTGATGACGGCTATTTCGTTGCAAAAAAACCGGTTTCCACAATCGCTCATATAAAAATTCATAATCATCAAAAAGAAAAAAGTGTTCTAGGAAGAACTTATGAACGAGTTAATTATTTTAACGGTATAAACGGAATAGACAGAACAATAAACGAACCAAGAATCTACTTCTTCTGTGTTCCTCAAATTGTAGAACAGAATAAATCAAAAGAAAAAAATGCCTTAGAATTTGCCCTCAAATATTACAAAAAAACAGAATGGGCTGAATTACTCAACAAACGTCTTGGAGAATTACAATAATGAAAACAAAATTCACATTTATACTATTTCTGCTTTTAACCGCAACACTCTTTGCCTATCCGATTAGAAAACCTGATTATAGTAAACCAAACAAAAAAGAAGTAATCTTAATCGGAAAAATCCAGTTCAAAGATAATCTCTTGCCACAAGTTCAAGGTTATCACAAAATGCTTTATCCAGAAGAAAATCTTGATGATTTCTATCATATCTATTATATCATGGATACAGAAATGTATTTTTCTTCAAAAGATTTCTTTGTAATGAACAGAGGTTATAAAAACTGGGATATCGGACAAACCTTCTATTTTGATAACAAGCCTAACGCAAACCACATCGTAAGCCTCGAAGGTGTACATGTAGCTTTATTCGCAAACGAAGAAGACGACTACTTTTTTAGAATTCCATTAAACATCGACGTAAAATGCCCACCAGATTCTCAATACATCTACGTCGGAACTTACGAATACGATATGGATTATGCCTTTAGAATAAAAAGCATCACCTTCATCGATGAATTTGACACAGCCTGTGAAGAAGTCAAAAAAATCTACGGCAATTCTGCAGAATTAGTCCGCGGTATCCTCACAGAAAGAAAAGAAAAGTAATTTCTCTTTCTTCTAATCTGCTTTTTTTCATGGTTGTCTCCAGGGCAATCATGAAATAGCAATTCTATCCACCAGTTCCAGAGGTCTTTCCAACTGAACAAACCCATCTTTTCGGCTTAAAATCCCCTCGTTATTTGGAGAAAAATACCAGCAGGCCTGAAAGCACTTCATTCCAAAGCCACTAGCCGCTTCCAGTTCAGAACTACCCCCATCCCCGCAATAAACACACTCTTTGGGAGACAAGTTCAATTCTTCAAGACATTTAGAAAAAATCCCCTTCTCCGGTTTACGCATTCCCAGTTCACAGGACAGACAAATCACATCAAAATAAGGAGCAAGAATACTTTTTCTGATAACAGCCGCTTCTTCATCAAAACAGTTGGAAATCAGCGCAATTTTCATTCCTTTTGCTTTTATCTCCTCCAGCATCGAAATAATCTCCGGATGAAGTTTTTCAAAAAGTTTTTCTTTTGTCTGTGTACGTTTTTTTATAATTAAATCAAACTTTTCCTGACTCCAGGCATTATTTTCCACAAGAATTCTTTTAATGACCTCTCTAAATGTCATTTTGCCAAGAGTGCGGTCAGCATCGGTTCCTTTCCAGATACGATAAAAATCCTCATATTCAACCTGCGCATCTCTAGCCATGTCTTCACTAAAATACAGGTCAGTTGTGTAATGGGTTATGAGAGTTTCATACATATCGAAAATAACGGCTTTAATCATAGCTCGATTCTATCACAAAAAAGAAGGAATGACACAAGTTCAAGATTTTTGATATTTATGCTATTATTCCCCCATGAATCAAAAACTCTACAAGTTCTTCCATCCGGACCTTACTCACGACAACATATACAAGGCTTTGATTTTCTTTGCCCTTCCTTTAATTTTCAGCCAGCTTTTTCAGCAGCTTTACAATACCGCCGACACCGTTATCATCGGACACTTTTTAGGAGAACAAAGCCTTGCCGCCATTTCAAGCTGCGTCGCAATCTATGAACTTTTAATCGGCTTTGGAATGGGCTTTGGAAACGGTCTCGGAATTGTCTGCGCACGAGCCTACGGCGCCTGTGATGTTACAAAACTTAAAAAGATTGTGGCCTCGTCATTAATAATTACATTTATCATGACCCTAATTATTTCTGTCTCAGCACACTTTTTCTTAAAACCGCTTTTAATTCTTTTAGGCACTCCCCAAGAAATTATAGAAGAAGCCTATTCCTACATAAACCTTATTTCAATTTTTTCCGGGGTGATTTTTGCATACAATCTTTTAAGCGGAATGCTCCGTGCCATCGGAAACAGTTTTATGCCCCTGGTTTTCCTATTAATTTCTTCTATATTAAACATCAGTCTTGATATTGTTTTGATTACAAAGATGGGACTTGGCATTCGTGGAACAGCCATCGCCACTGTTCTTGCCCAGGGAATAAGCGCCCTCCTCTGCTTGATTTACATTCTCAATAAAACAACAATCCTTATTCCGGAGAAAAAACACTTTGCCCCTGTGGCCCCGCTTTACAGAAACTTAATCGGTCAGGGACTTTCAATGGCTTTGATGAGTGCTCTGGTAAGTTCAGGTTCAGTTATCCTTCAGTCTTCTATCAACAGTTTTGGAACGGCAGTTTTGGCAGGACACATTTCTGCAAGAAAGATTTTCGGTCTTACAATCATTCCGATGATTATGCTTGGTTCTGCAAGCGCAACTTTTGTTTCTCAAAATCTGGGAGCCGAAAAAATTGACCGCATAAAAAAAGGCGTAATAGCCTCAGATGTTCTGTGCATCATATGGTCACTATTATGCCTTCTTACAATTCCATTCGCTTCAAAAGTTTTAATCCAGGCCGTTAGTGGCTCCTCCACTCCCGAGGCCCTGGAATACGGCTCCAAATACATCACCTTTATGCAGCCCTTTTACGCCGTTCTCGGAGTCCTTTTTGTAACCCGAAATTCCCTTCAGGGCCTTGGAAGCAAAATCCTCCCCCTCATCTCAAGTGTGATTGAACTTATAGGAAAGATTTTGTTCACCCTGATAATAATCCCAAAAACCGGCACCTGGGGCATCATCATGTGCGAACCACTTATCTGGGTCGCCATGACAATTCAGTTACTGTGGGTATTCATCCGGCACCCTGTTT
>JAFNQK010000179.1 GCA_017386165.1 Treponema sp. | reverse complement strand
CGGACGGACGGATCTGTTTGACGGTGTAAGCGATACCGGAAATCAGGCCGCCTCCGCCCACCGGGACAATGATCGCATCGATATTGTCCAGATCATGGAAAATCTCAAGGGCAATTGTACCCTGTCCGGCGATCACATTTTCATCATCAAAGGGATGGACAAAGGTGAGTCCCTTTTCGTCCGCAAGCTGTAAGGCATATTCACAGGCTTCATCGTTTTGTCGCAATACATTTGTAAAAGTTCGATCGAGCCTTCACCTCGCATCAAATCAGAAGCAACCTCAAGATAATCGGTCTTTGGAATATCCTCTGGCAGTGCACCTTCTACGTCACAAGCAAATTCTAGCTCCATAGGATTCGGATGCCGATGGCTAAATGTTCCGTCAAGATACAAAAACTCTACCGTTGTAGCAACATCAGAAAAATCCGTGATGCTTTTAAGTCGCGTTTTTACATCATTATCCCAGTATGCCCAGTCTTCATCGTCTGCAAAGCTCTGCATAATGCCTATTTCATATTTGCCAGCATGTTCCCTTGGATTTGCAAACACAGGACAAAAGCCGTAACAAACAACAATGTCTCCCTTCCTAAACGGATGCGGAACTGAAACATAGCGGCCTTTCTCCCAAAGTTCTTCCGACATTTCTTTTTTGCCAGGCTCAAGACAAAGCCATAAAAGATATCTGTCCCGTTCGCTAAATTGGTGTCCTGTTTTCTCCAGATATTCGCGAACTGCCTTTGAAGGAATCATTTTGATAATTTCTTCATTTTTAGGAATATTTTCTTTTTCTGATTCAATCAACTTTTCAAGGCGTGCATCCTGTTCAATACGCTCTTGGTTCATCGCCTTGTGAAACCTGTCCATTTCTTCCTGCGGGATATCAAATGTATTTTTTGCCATATTTCTCCTCAATCAAAATCAGCGTTTGCACGAACGATGCCTGCAATATCTTTCATCGGGTTCAACACAAACCTTTTATTTTTACACCAAAGTTTTCACCCAGAATTACAATCTCACCTTTTGCAATCAGCATATCGTTCTTGTAGACAAAAACATCCTCGTACCATTTTTGATCAAGCTCGATTATTGAACCTTTATCAAAACCATCGGATTCTTTTTTGCTTACATTCGCCCAACCAAAAATCACGCGGGTGTTGTAAAAATCATCAGAATCTTTTGCATCGGAAAATTCAAACATACTGTCACTCACTCCATCAATCCGAACGGCTTTTGAATCATCAAGGCAAAGAGCCTCACACGACCACTTTTCATATCCGTCAATAAAGATTTTCAGAGTTGCATCTGTCAGGGCATTCAGTTCCAGAATCATATTTTTTTCAAGTTTCAGCTCGTTGCTAAGTCGGCACCTGCCAATTTCAGCCAAAAGATTTCCCTGCGGTTTTTCAAGTTCCACCACCTTGTTTTTTTCGCCATGATAAATTATGTTCAGTTCGCAAAGTTTTTCAAGAATCTGCTCGTTAAAGAAAATATCCATCGGATAAAGTTTATCTTTTCTATTTGTCCCAGTTCCCCCAAAAGTCAGTTCAATAGTTGCCATTGCTCCCATCTCGCAGTAATTTTCGCCATAAGGAAGAAAGGTTGGATTGTCCTCAAACTTGATTTTTGTTATGGGTAAAAGAGCAGTTTCGCTTCGCTTAAAAAACGCCTGTTCAAGCAGTTCCATGCATGAATTGGCCACAAAATTTCTGAAAATATTTTTCTCGAATGCATTTGGGCTTTTCCACAAAAATCTTGTTTGTTGATTCTTTTTCTTTGCTTCTCTACCCAAAAAGCCTTTTAGAAAAGTTGCAGGATTTACATTGAACAGGAGTACACCGCCAAGCCAGGATGACGAAATCGAAAACGTCGGAGTTGGAATGCAGCGGATAAATTCCTCGCGTGTCAGCTGGTCAACCGAAGCAAGATGAGCCTTTGCAGAAATTTCCAAATCATTATTAAAATATTTTGTAAGGGAAAGGCAATATTCTTCCAAAATATTACTCAGGTTTCGGATTGTACTTTTACCGATTATATCAGGACGCTTAAAGTCTAAGATTTTGACTTTGCTGGTTCCTTTTTCAAACTTTGAATATTTTTCAGCACATCCAATTGCCCCCAAAAGCTCATCGATTTCTTCTTGTGAAAGAACTTCGTTTTCATCGCTCATTTTTTCACTCCTTAGAATGGAATATCATCATAATCTTTATAAGAAACGTTAAGTCCGTGCCGCTCATGCCATTTTGAAAGAACGGCTTTTTCTTCGCCGGTGGGCTCAAAATTTCGGTCAATCAGTTCCTGCACGATTTTGTTTTTGTACACCTCAATGCAGATTTTATACTCCCCGCCTTTGGTGGCATAAACAATCGTACATTCTTTTTGCTCAACGTTTTCCGCATAGCTTGCCACGCAGTTGTGAAGCGCAGTTCCGATTTCGCACATCTGTATGTTCGTTTTCGGAAGTCTGAAAGAATAGCCATCGATGTCGTCCTCAAGATTTTTCTGCTCGCCCGTGTATTTAAAAATGATGTTTCGATTCTCCGCGCTGTAAGAAATTTTTGCAAGGGCATTATGATTGAAGCGAGAGAATCCGTCTTCAAGAATATCCTTTCGCAATTCTTCCGGCACATGGCGAAAATATTCCTGGAACATGCAGAGAGCATCGTCCTTCATGTAAGGATCTACATCCTCGCTTTTTCTGAGAAGCGTGTTCATCGTAGCAATTTCGCCCCGCTTTTTTATGCTGTATTTTGAGAAGAAAATAAGGGCTTTTCTGTCAAGATATCTGATTTCTTCCCGATTTTCTTCGCTTTCGATTACGCGGTTGTACAAATTGATGTCGCGGAAGCCACAGTCATAAAGCCGCATGCATACAAGAAGAACCATTGAATGCCCGGCATAAACTTTTCTCAAAACACGGTGGTCTTTAATGTGAGCCTTCTGCAAAAATTTATTGAGAACTTTTGTATCTGAGCGGTCGTAGTTGAAGTTGAATTTTAACTCATGAAGCTCCTTGCTCATAAGGACTGCATAAAGATTTGGCTCACAAGGAAGCATCGTAAGCACATACATTTCAGAAAGATAACAAGGCTTCACATTTTTTTCGCTCAAATAATTGACTGTCGCAGGCGTTTCAGAAAGTCCCGTGAATTTCTTTGCAAGAGCCGAAAGTTTTTTGTAGGCTTCACAAAGTACACTCTCTTGATAAACATAGAATTCCATATTTCCAAGAAACTGCAGGATTCTTTGATGCTGCTCAAAAGGTAAAAGCACTCTCTTACTGTTTTGATTCAACCGCCACGGTTCAAAATCTTCTTTTTTCTTAGGATTTCTTACGGAATCAAAAGAAAAGGAAATCCCGCCGTTTTTCATATCAAAAGAAATTTTTTCCGTAATAAAAGAAGGCTGTTCAATATCCAGCGAGGAATACACAGGGAATTTTGACTCAACATGCCTATTCAAATAATCTCTTCCTTCAAGCTCTTTTCGCGCGAATCTTTTGAAAGCCAATGAGAGCGTGAGATTTTCTTCGTCAACACAAATCTCTGCAGCAAAATAATCTTTCTGACTTCCGTTCGAGTCCTTGAAATTCTGCGAATTAAAAAAATACCGGCTCTCTTCCATTTGCCAAGCACAATAATCAGCCATTTCACACGGAGAAAGATCTTCGATTGCAAGGCCGTCCTTGTCAGAAAGAGCTCCGTTGCCGGTAAACTTTGGCTTTACAGGACACACAGGAAATTCGACAAATTCAGCAGGAAGAATCTCATCAGTTTCTTCTGGAATTGAATCTGATTTCTCCCAAACATTTTTTTCTGAATTAAAAACAACCGTATCTGGAACAAATTGAT
>JAFNQK010000178.1 GCA_017386165.1 Treponema sp. | reverse complement strand
TGTGTGAGTTCGGATTCGCAGACAGAGAACGGTTCACTTATATCAAAGACGGTTCACTCAATCAAAATATAATCGATAAAGAGAACTTTCTCTATCATCCAGTGAAAGACTCTCAAAAAAAAATAGAATTTATTGCAAATTTCCCCTTTCAAACCCAGTCCAGGCTATCAAAATCAATGGTAAATTTTTTATCTGTATAATAATAACCTTTACTATATGCATCATATTTTATAGGAGCGCCAAACCGGTTCCTCAGAATAGCTAAATCACGGTTTACGGTTGACTCAGAACATGTCCCCATCCCCAATTCATAGCGGCAAGCATTGACAATTTCTTCTAACTTGGGATAAGCGCCCCTTTTTATCATCCTGTGAATAAGAATTAACCTGTCAAACCGAAGATTTGTTGATTTTGAATTTTCTTTTTTTGGCTTAGGCGAATCCTTACAAATAATCTCTCTTCCGTCCTTGTGAAAATTATAACACATAAAGAAAGCCCATTTGCTTACATCAAGGGCTTTGGAATAACCTTCATAAATAACTTCTTTTAATGAATTGCAATTAAAAAAAGCCTGATCATTTATTCTAGAAACGCTCGCAGGAATTATAATCTTTTCAACAGGCTTCATCTTTGAAGCAAGAAAAGCATTGTACTGGTATAATTCATAGAATGAATTTGAACCTATTGTTTTAATCCCATCTGGAACCCGGACTTCTGTTTTTTCAAGATCCACGCGAAAAAGAGTTGTCTCATGCTTTTTATTCACAAGAAATTCTCCTTCAACAACATAAACTGGATTTTTAAGAAGGACATCTGCTATTGACCATGGAGTAATAGATGATGCTTGATGTTTTTTAAACATTGTCAAAGCAACCTCGGTAATGTTTTCTCCAACATTGATTTTCTTTAGAGTTTTATTACAATGAATATTTGTAATTTTCCTCACACTATCAGGTACAGTAAGTTCTTCCAATGCTGGGCAATGGTTAAAATAAATAAAAAACTCTTCCAGTTTATTTGGAAACTTAATCTCCTTCAGAGTTTTGCACCACGCAAAGGCATTCTCCGAAATATGCACTACAGAATCAGGAATGATGATTTTCGTAATCACAGTATTTGGTTCAACATCATCTGCAAAACAATAATCCGATATTTCCTCCACCCCATCAGGAACAACGACAACACTATCATTTCCCTTGTACCTGCGAAGAATTCTTTGAACCTTGCCAGTTTTTTTATCTTTATAACGCTTAACTATAAAATCCGGATTATCAAAAGTCATGAAAACCTCCTGCTACCATTAGTCTACACCGAAATTATACCATGCAAATCTAGCATTTGGTGACAGAGCGAGAAAAAAAAATGCAGTTTCTGGTTCCCGGTCGATTGAAAGAAGTATCAAGCCCAGCACCAGATTATCAACTATACTAAGTAACAGAAAGTTACAAACCACCCGTGTCCAAAACCAACTCCAAGTTTTCACGAAAAAGTCTGTAATCGGCTAGTTACAGACACGCAAGAACAGAAAGCCAACTATGTAATTTCGACTGAACGTAGGGGCTGTCATGTTTGGCACAAGACCTTGCTGTAGTCGGACTGGTCGCGATAACTACCGCCACATAAAAAGAGGTGTTCAAACTGAGTGCCGCATCCCATACTCACGCATACATATTGCCACTCATGTCGTAAAGTCCTTTTTCGTTTGCCATTTTGCCCCACGGAATGCGTTACATCATTACTATTCCCATTATGCCAGCCTACATTATCCAAATTATTACTTCCCGAATACTTGTAGTGTCCTTCGCCCCCTGATGCTGCTATTCATTCTACATTTGTTAGGAGTCTGTACCCATTTGCAGAGAATTCGCAATGCATATCAATACTTTAACTTCTGTTCTTTCCATCAAGCACTCCTTGCAAATAAAGATTTTAACCTTAGTATACAGAAGCATTCTATCATCATATGACAGACTCAGAAAAAAATAGAATTTATTGCAGATTTTACTAAAAAAACACATCGATGAATATGACAAGCCGATTCTTGACTCTCTTTACAAAAAAAACTTCATCAAATAAAAAACAAATTAATTAGGATATCCGTTTTCTTACCAAGTCACAAAAATATTCCAAAGAACCTTTGCCCTGCACTAAAAGCGATGCTTCTGATAAAAATTCACCGTCAGCATTTGATTCGTTCATGCGCGGAGCATAATCTACACAGGGAGTAAAAAAAGATTCGTAAACAAAATTTCCATCATCATCCAGGCAATCAACAGGTACTGTTATGTCACTCGAATCGCGGTAACGCTTGCAGATGCTTTTTAACTTCCCGTTTTTCTCTCCTCCAAGATGATTTACGACACCAATTTTTCCGCTCGACAAATCTTGAACAAGGTCACCGTCATTAAAAGGGAATGGTATTTCGCAATAAAAATTATCAAGGCTGTTATCTGAATTAAAAATTTCTGCTCCTATAAAAGAAGAGTCAACTTGTAAAAGCTCGCCACTATTATTGAATGTTCCGGAAACACATTCATCAGGCTTGTCAATTTTGCGAAGAGTGATTTCAAAAGTCAGAAGATTTTCCGCCGCATCAGATTTTGCCAGGTCAATCGCATTTTCCATACAAGAAAAGTCTGTGCGGAAAAAACTGTCGTAAGGCATGCCT
>JAFNQK010000177.1 GCA_017386165.1 Treponema sp. | reverse complement strand
TCGACCTTATTATGGTAGAAGAAACTTATAGTCATTGTTACAAAAAGGCAGACCGCTTCTTTGTAAATGGCTATCAGTCGTGGACAGACAGTTTTGAATATGCCTTTAACGATAAATTAAAGGATGTTAGAAAACTTCCAAAGGCCCTCACAAGAGCATTTGCTTTTGATAAGTATGGTGACGGATTTTTCTACGAATACCAGAAGAATGTTTTCCATGGATATGACATCAGCTATGTCCAGGGTGAAAATCCTGTATTTGTTGCAAACAATAACTTTAGAACTGCATATTTAATCATCGAACACTACAAAACCCAGAATAAACTGGTTGTTAAGTCTGATGTAAAAGGACTTAAAGTAACCAAGGGACAGGATGTTCTAGTCATGGACTTTATCATGACAGACGATATTGAGCTTGGTAAGAAAACTTACTTTGCTCAATTTCCTGCTCCAAAAGCAGAAAAACTTTTTGGTTATACATCATGGTACAATCACTATCAGGACATCAACGAAGACATCATCATGGGCGCCCTTAACAATTCAACAGAACACTTTGAATTGTTCCAGATTGACGATGGTTTTGAAGAATATGTTGGGGACTGGCTCAAGATTGACAGCAAAAAGTTCCCTAACGGCTTAAAACCAATCGTTGATAAAGCACACGAAAAGGGAATGAAAGCCGGTGTATGGCTCGCTCCATTTGCCGCAGAAGAAAAATCAGCTCTCTTCCACGAGCATCCGGACTGGTTCTGCAAAGACAATGCCGGCGCTCCAATCAAGTGCGGTTCCAACTGGAGCGGTTTCTATGCCCTCGATATTCAGAATCCTGAAGCAGTTGCTTATATCAAGCAGACACTTTCTTTCTACAAAGAACTTGGATTTGATTTCTTCAAACTCGACTTCTTATATGCAGCAAGTGTAAAGGAACAGCCAGGACTTACCCGTGCTCAGGTTGCACAGAAGGCTTATGATCTTTTGCGCACAGAACTCGACGGCAAGCTCATTCTTGGTTGTGGGGCAGTGGTATCTAACTGCTTTGGTTTGTTTGATTACCTCCGTATCGGTCCAGATGTTTCTCTTATCTTTGATGATGTCTGGTATATGCGTAAAATGCACCGCGAACGCATTTCTACAAAAGTTACATTGCGAAATACAATTTACCGTCACATGTTTGACCACAAAGTTTTTTTGAACGACCCGGATGTATTCCTTTTGCGTTCACACAATATTAAACTCAGCAGAGCTCAGCGAGAAGCGCTTACAACAATCAACTCGTTGTTTGGAAGCCTCCTGATGACTTCTGATAATCCAAAACACTATGCCCGTGACGAGGATGAATACTTAAAGAAGAGTATGCACCTTTTCCACAACGCAGAAGTTTTGAGTGTAAAGACAAACAAGAATATCATCACCGTAACTTATAAAGTTGACGGTCAGGTTAACAGCTTTAACTACTACATTAAGAAGGGAATTATTAAATAAGCGGGATAATTACCTGCCAGGAGTATAAATTATGGATAAATCTAGTGTAATTTTTGGAAATGAAATCGATAAAAAAACTGTAAAAGCTGCTGAAAAGAGCAAAAAGAAGTACATCAAAAAGTACGGCGATGATTCAAATGCCAACTATCAGATTGGATACGAACCAATTTCAACTCTCGATTTTATCGATACTTCTAAAATGGTATTTAAGCCAACTGCAGAAGCTCTTGATCCAAAAAAGAGCGTAATCGTAGGTAACATCCGCATGGGCTTTGGACACTATCGCATCAGTATTGCCATCGCTTCTTGTGCAAAGGCTCTCGGTTACAAGCCATACTGGCTCGACCTTGCAAGCTTTGACGCAACTGGTTCCAAGATGATCCGCGAACAGAACGATATGTACTCAAAGGCAAGCCGCATCAGCCAAAAGAGCAAGCTTTTTAACCACTTTGTATGGGAACCACTCAACTGTGAAGGCTTTAAGAAGATTACTTACAATGCAAAAGACCAGAAAAACAGCGAGCTTTTAGTTCCAATTTTCAATTCAATTCCAAAGGAAACTCCATATGTTGCAACTCACGTTTGGCCGGCTCAGGCAGCTGTTCATGCAGGAATGACAAATGTAGTAAACGCAATTCCTGATAACTGGCCGATGGGTCTCCACCTTGCAGAAGGTTCAATCCACGCAGTTCAGACTCCATTCGCATACCTTGGCTACAAGATGCTCAATGGGTTTGATACAAAACCTCTCAAAGGAATTCCTGAAGATCAGCTCAAGATGGTTGGTCACTACGTAGATCACGAACTTGTATGCAATCTCGAAGAAGATAACCGTCTCCGCATTGAACGCGCTAAGAACGGTAAACCGATGCGCTTCCTTCTTACTGTAGGTGGGGCAGGTGCCGGATTTGACATGTTCCTTGCAATGGTAAAACACCTTATTCCTTATGTAAAAGAAAACAAGGCTACTTTGTTCATCAACTTTGGTGACCACAAGGATGTTTATGAAAAGCTTTGTTCAAAAATCAAGCTTGATAATGTAACAACCTTCTTTAATGAATACGACAAGCTTAAGGCATTCGTAAAGGATTTGCGCACTTCTGACCCAACAGGAATCTATGCAATCTGTAACGATGACATCTTCCAGGCAGTATACTCAACAAACCTCTTGATGCCAGAAAGCGACTGGCTTGTTACAAAGCCTTCTGAACTTGCATATTATCCAATTCCAAAAATCTTTATGCGCCACATCGGTGGTCACGAAGTTTACGGTGCCGTTCACGGACAGGAATTTGGTGACGGAACCTTTGAATGTCCAGAAGTTTCTTCTATAAATACAATGCTTGATTCTGTGCTTAATGATAAAGAAATTCTTTGCCACATGGCAGAACAGATTAACACTCTCAAAGCACAGGGCTATTATAATGGCGGTTACGAATGCGTAAAACTCGCTGTTGGTGATAATAAATAAGAGGAAGTAACATGAATTGCAAAGAACTACAGGAATACATTTCTGCTGGTAAACTTGACGAAAAATTAAAAGAACTTTATGTAGATGATTCTCTCTTGGGAGAACAGAAAAAGCGTTATCTTGCCTGTGTAGCTTCTTTTGAAAAAACTTTTGGCGCTGATGGTTCCATCGGAATCTACAGTGCCCCTGGACGCAGCGAAGTATGTGGAAATCATACGGACCACCAGCACGGTATGTGCGTTGCCGCTTCAATCAATCTTGATGTAGTGGCAGTTGCTCGTCCCCGCTCAGATGGAGTCGTAAATGTTCTTTCTGAAGGTTACGACATGATTACAGTTGATTCTGCGGAATTAAAATATTCTCAGGCAGAACAGAGTTCAACCAAGGCTCTTATCAAGGGTGTCCTTAAGGGCATGAAAGAAGAAGGCTTTGAAGTTGGTGGTTTTGACTGTTATCTTACAAGCAATGTAATCGTTGGTGCAGGTCTTTCTTCCAGTGCTGCATTTGAAAATGCCCTGGGAACTGTTGTAAATCATCTCTACAATGGCGGAAAAATCAACGCCATCGACACTGCCAAGGCTTCTAAGTTTGCAGAGAATGTTTATTTTGGAAAGCCTTGCGGTCTTTTGGATCAGATGGCAAGCAGTGTAGGCGGCCTGATTCAGATTGACTTTAAGGATGTAGAAAATCCCCTTGTTAAAAAAATCGATGTTGATTTTAGCGCATTCGGCTACAGTCTTTGTATCGTGGATGTTCATGCAAGTCACGCAGATTTGACTCCAGATTACGCTGCAATTCCACAGGAAATGAAATCCGTAGCAGAATTTTTTGGGCAGACACATTTGCGTAATGTAAATCCAGAAGATTTCTATGCAAATCTTGCCAAGGTTAGGGCAGCCTGTTCAGACCGTGCTCTTTTGCGCGCATATCATTTCTTTGAAGAAGAAGAAAATGTCCAGAATCTTGTAAAAAAACTTGAACAGAAGGACTTTCCGGGCTTCTTGCACTTTGTAAAAGCCAGCGGAAACTCCAGCTACAAGTTTTTGCAGAACATCTATTCCCTTAAAAATCCGGAAAACCAGAGCGTTTCAATTGCCCTCGCTTTTAGCCAGAAGTATCTTGAAACACAGAAGGGTTCAAAGGATAGCAAGGGCGTTTGCCGCGTTCACGGTGGTGGCTTTGCAGGAACGATTCAGGCTTTTGTAAAAGACCAGTATGTATCTGAATACAAACACAATA
>JAFNQK010000176.1 GCA_017386165.1 Treponema sp. | reverse complement strand
GTGTCGTCAGAAGCGAGTTCAACTTCTGCTTCGTTGTTGTCAAGGTCAAGAGCAACGTTCTTTACTTCGTCTGGAGCTGGGAGGTAGCGAACAACTGCATCGAGCAATGGCTGGATACCTTTGTTTACGTGAGCTGAACCACAGAATACACCAACGAACTGTTCTGCAAGAGTACCCTTGCGGATAGCAGCCTTAATCTTATTAACGTCGATGTCGTTGTATCCCTTTTCCATGATGTCTTCCATCAATGTATCATCGAACATAGAAGCAGCATCCAAAAGTTCTTCACGATACTGTTCTGCATCTGCTTTCATGTTTTCAGGGATGTCTGTGATGCGCATATCTTCGCCGTTTGGTCCGTCGAAGTAGATAGCTTTCATCTGAACGAGGTCAACTACACCTTCGAGTTTGTCTTCCAAACCGATTGGGAGTTCCATCATGTGTGAGTTAAGACCAAGCTTTTCGCGTACCTGGTTACAAACGCGGATAGGATTAGCACCCTGGCGGTCACATTTGTTAACAAATGCTACGCGAGGTACATGATAGCGCTTAAGCTGACGGTCTACAGTGATTGACTGTGACTGAACACCAGCAACGGCACAAAGAATCATGATAGCACCGTCAAGAACGCGGAGTGAGCGTTCTACTTCTACTGTAAAGTCTACGTGACCTGGTGTGTCGATAAGGTTGATTGTGTAGTCTTTCCACTGAACCTGTGTTGCAGCTGACTGGATTGTGATACCACGTTCACGTTCCAATTCCATGTTGTCCATAACAGCACCAACACCGTCTTTACCACGAACTTCGTGAATTGCGTGAATCTTGTTACAATAGAACAAGATGCGTTCTGAAGTTGTTGTTTTTCCTGAGTCAATGTGAGCACTGATACCGATATTTCTTACTTTTGAAATATCCCAAGCCATATTTTACCTCTTAAAAAAATAAATTACAAAATTAGTTTTGTCATAATACATAATTTATGGCGATTAGACAAGTCAAAAAGTGAACTTAAATTCTACTTTGGCAGCAAGGTTGTACTTCTTTTTTTGAAGGTTTATGGAGGCTGAAACTGTGGCGTTCATGCTTTGAATAGCAGACTCTTTTATATTTGCCTGAAAAGTACTGTTTATATAGAAAGGAATTGTTAAAGGGGGAGTAAGGTTGATAGAAAGTCGTGAAATCAGGCTTTGATTTTTGCAGGTGTATTTAAAATACAGGGTTTCTTTTGGTTTAAGGAGTCTGAAACTCTGGGTGCGGGATATTGTCCACGACATATAAATTGAATTTGTGTCGTTCTGTTGGAGAGGAATATCGCTGATTAAGAAATTGAGATTATATATAGAAGTTTTTGTCTGGATTAAACTGCTGAATACTCCTTTTAGAACAAGGCGGGTGGAACTGTCGGGCTGGATTTTATCCTGAAGCAGAAATAATGAGCCGATTTTTATCTTGCAGAGATTTTTGGGGTAGAAGGAAAATTGGGGATTCAGTTTGAACTGGCATAAGGTTTTGAGATTTGTGGTTCCGATACAGAAAAGCTCCTGACTGGAGGCAGAAAATGCCCCTGCCAGCAATGAAAAGTCTCGGATATTAAAGAGGCATTGAACGCTGAAGGAGCTTTCCAAACCGTCAAACTGGTTCTGGTACAGATTGAGTTCAATTTTGGATTTTATATTCTTTGAAAAAAAGGAGGCTTGAAAGTTTTGTGCCCATATCTGCTTTTTATTAAAAAGTCTTGTTTCGCTGAACCAGGAACTGGTGGTGTTTTCTATATTAAAAAGGCCTCCTGTTGTAGAAAAGCTCATGCTTGTAAACTTTTTAAGTCTGAAATTGAAATACAAAGAAGAACAGAAAGAATCTTTTTGAAAAAGTGAGTTTATGCTGAAGAACTTGTTGTTGTATTCTAAAAAAAGAGAAGGCTCGATTGTGGAGTCTGGAGAACTTAAGTTTGTCTGCAATTTTTTACTAGAAGCAAATCCTCCAAAGGCGGTGCCCGGACTTGAGAGGGCAGGGCTTTTTAAGTTGGAGTAGCTTGCGGTGGGGGAGAGGGTTCCTGCGGTGATGATAAAATCCAGGGGGAAAAAATCCTTAGTTGTTAGAGTAAGATAAAAGCCTGGCAAAAGCCACTGTGGATTTTCTGTATATTTGCAGGAAGGAATTTTATAGGAGACCTTTGCATTGATACCTGTAAAGGCAAGGCTCATAGAAGATAGTTTTTGTTCCCAGGAGCTTTGTTCTAGTTCTTTTAAGTCAAAGGAAAAGCCTGTGTTTGTGCGGGTGTACATCTGCTTAAAAGAAAAACTGTAGCCTTTTATACAGAAAAGTAGGGTTAAATAAAAAACGCATTTTCTCATACTAATTAATAGCAAAAGAAAGTGCGTTTTCGGCAAATAGTTTTATATTTTTTTTAGTTTACTTCTACTGGTGTACTTGTGATGTAACCGGCGTTGTTCTTGAAAGTTTCAATCTTAGCAATCTTTGTGCGCCAGTATTCAGCTTCGCTCTTGGTTGTGTAAGGACCTACTCGTACGCGGTAGAAGAGCTGATCCTTGTTGTCTTTGTATGTAAATACATCTGCAGTAATCTGATTCTGGTCAAGAACTTCGCGGGCTGCGTCAGCACTCTTTCGGCTTGTGAGAGCTGTTACCTGAATCCAGTAAACAGTTTTCTGTGGTTTTGCAGGTTCTGCCTTTGTTGTTTTTACAGTCTTTGAAACCGGCTTTGGCTGAACTTTTGTTACAGAAGCAACTTCTGTTTTTTCTGCTTTCTTTACAGGCTGTTTAACAGCAACAGATTTTTCTTCTTTCTTTTCTGTTTTTGAAGCTGCTTTTTCAGCAGGTGCATTTGTATTGTTAGAAACAAGGTCTTTCTTGTTGTCATTAGCTGCAAGAGAAGAAAGTGCGTTCAAATCAATTGTAGTTGTGTTGTTGATGATTGTCTGTGCAGGTTCTTTCTGTGCAACAGATTCTGATTTGTTTGTGAGGTTGTCACTGTAGATTGTTGCGTTATCTGCATATACAGTCATTTCTGAAACTGAAGAAACATTCTGTGCATCGATTAAG
>JAFNQK010000175.1 GCA_017386165.1 Treponema sp. | reverse complement strand
GCCAGTGCTGCTGCCAGAACTAGTAGAAGGAGAAAAAATGATGGAGCATAAAGAAAAGGCGTTGAATTATTTTTCACAGAAGATGCATTGTTCTCAGTCGGTAATTGCGGCTTTTGCAGAAGATTGTGGAATTACAGAAGCTCAGGCTCTTAAACTTGGCAGCTGTTTTGGGGGTGGTATGCGTAAGGGGGAAGTTTGCGGTGCAGTTACCGGTGCATTGATGGTGTTAGGATTGATGTATGGTGAGTCCAAAGTTGACGATACAGCAGCCCGTCTTGTTTCAATTAAAGTAAATGATTTAATGATGAATCGCTTCAAAGAAAAATGCGGTTCGTATATTTGTAATGATTTATTAGGCTGTGATATTACTACAGAAGAAGGGCATAATTATTGTTTAGAAAATAAAAAGTTCATCGAGTTCTGTCCGAAGATGGTCACTGCTGCTGTGGAGATAATTGAAGAAATTATTACCTTACAGGAATAAAATATGACAACAGAAGAAAAAGCAAATAAGATTATTGAAGATGTCCGCGGCCAGAAAGGCACAAATCCAATAAAGATGTTTAAGGCTCTTGCAAAAAATCCTTACATCAATATTCACGGACCTGAGCATCACATTCTGGATGGTGCTTGTCTGCTTATGGCATATCATAACGCTGGTGGAAAAATTGATATTGATGAGGCTCTGAAAAAGATCCTTTTCGAAGGCTTACGAATGCCTGGCGCAATGTGCGGTTTATGGGGAATCTGTGGAGCTATCACTTCAATAGGAGCTGCACTTGCAATTATTGATGGAACTGGGCCTTTGTCAGTTGACGGAACCTGGGGAAATCACATGTCATTTACTTCTAGTGCAATCGGCGAGCTTGGGAAAATAAACGGTCCAAGATGCTGTAAACGCGATGCAATGATTGCCTTTAAGCATGGCATAGAATATGTGAATGAACATTATGGTGTTTTGCTTGAATATGAGGAACAGTCCTGCGAGTTTTCATTACAGAACCAGCAGTGTATTAAGGACAGATGTCCGTTTTGGAATCAAAAATGCGAATCATAAATCTTGCAGAAAATTAACAGGGTAATCATCTGAGTTATGTTCAGTCGGGTGATGAAGTTTTGAATAAATAAAAAGGATGCATAAATGTCATATTTTGTTGTAAAAGAATGTAATGATTCCGAAATTGTAAAACCTCTGTTTCTGGAATATTCGCAGATAAAAGGTGCAGAAAGCTGCTTTGTTTCTTTTGATAAAGAACTTGCAGATTTGAATGCATATTACAAGGGCGGTGCACTCCTGATTGGATATGAAAATGATAAGCCGGTTTCCTGTGCTGCTCTAAAAAAGATTGACGATAATTCTTGCGAAGGAAAAAGACTTTTTATTAAGTCCGAATATCGTGGCAAAGGATATGCAAGAATCATTCTAAAAGCATTAATGGAAAAAGCAAAGGCTCTTGGCTTTAAGGAAATTGTCTTTACTACAAAACCATCTGTAATGAAAACCGCATACTCCTTATATAAGAAGATGGGTTTTGAAGAATTATCTGAAACAGACGGAATTGTAAGTATGCGGATTGATTTGTTGAAATAGTTATTTTCGTTCTATTTTCTTTTCGAATCTGAACATTCCGTCGGGGAACTGACCGTCTTTTTCATCAAGCGTTTCACTGCTGTTCGGGTCATTCGGATCTGGATGATGGCTGTTGAAGAATTCTACGATATGGAAACCACAGCGGTTTACGTAGAAGTGGATGTTTCGTTTTTCAAAATATGGTGTGACGGTTTCCCAAAGTGTAACTTCCGGGTGAAGTTTTTCAACCTCGCACCAGGCTGCATAGCCGATTCCTTTACTGTGAACTTTTGGAGAAACAAAGAGCAAATCTAAGTCGCCCTTTGTACCTTCTGTCCTAAGTACTATGCCGCCTGCATTCTTACCGTCTACGACAATGCGGTAGGCTTCGCCTTCTGCGATGGAATTTTCAATTGTTTCTCTGGAGATAATCTGCTCGTCTTCTTCAAAGTGATTATCGCGCATTCCGAATTCTTCCAGTGCTCCGTAATTAAAGGCTTCCTGATTATCTTTTATAAACTGCTCTTTGTCAGAGGCTTCAAGAGGGCGAAGTTCTACCATAATTTATTCCTGATCTTTGTATAATAATCTTTCACTGTATCTCCATGGTGCTTTTCATCATTTTTTACGCTTTCGATACTGGAAATGCATTATAGCTTTTAATCTGAAATAGCAAAAGATAAGGCCTCCCCTGGGAGGAATCTGTAATCGGCCATTCTACTCAAGAGCTTTTTTCATAAGAAAATCAGTCTGGCGGTCTTCTCCCAGAACAAAGACATGCTCACCAAAGCGGACAAAACCTTTATCCTGATAGAACTTTATCGCCTTGTGATTGTGTTCCCACACGCCGAGCCAGATATAATCAACGCCTTTTTCCTTTGCCAGTTTAAGCGCAGACTCCATAAAGTGGCTTCCAATGCCCAGCCCCTTGCAAGACTTTGCGACATAAATCCGCTGAATCTCCATTGAATTGTCATAGCCTTTTTCTGTCTGTGCAGAGCCGAAATTGACTTTCATATAGCCCACAGGTATTAGACTGTTATTTTCTTTTACCTGAGCAAGCATAAAAACTGAGTCTGGATTCTGAACTTCACTCAGGATTTTTTCTTTGTTGAAATCTTTTTGAAGATATTCTTCCATGTCTTCTTTTGAGTTTTCAGAGGCAAAAGTTTCTTCGAATGTTTTTGCTCCGATTTCTGAAAGGGCAGAGACGTCTTC
>JAFNQK010000174.1 GCA_017386165.1 Treponema sp. | reverse complement strand
GCACGCGGCGTGAAATTTTATCGCCCATCCCCAATTCTGTGTACGGACAATGCTGCGATGATTGGTGCGGCAGCATATTATGATTTTCTTGCAGGCAAGCGCGCCGGTATGGATTTGAATGCAGTTGCGAATCTGAAACTGGGAGAATCCTGACGCGCGATACGATAAGGAGACACGCATGAAAAGCGTTGCAATTGTACTTTCGGCCGGGGTCGGCCGCAGGATGGGAGCTGATATTCCAAAACAATATCTGATGCTTGGGGGTTATCCTGTCATTTATTACTGCTTAAACGCATTTGAACAAAGTCCGGTCGATGAGGTGATTCTCGTCTGCGCAGAATCGGATATCGATTATTGTCGGATGCAAATCATTGACAAATATCAATTTCAAAAGGTAAAGGCCATTGTATCCGGTGGAGCCGAGCGGTATGATTCGGTTTATCGAGGGCTTCAGGAGGTTTCGGAAGGCACGGATTATGTCCTGATTCATGATGGGGCGCGTCCAATGCTGACCGTCGATTTGATTCGACGGCTTTTAACGCAGGTAGAAAAAGAAAAGGCCTGTGTTCCTGCCGTTCCTGCAACGGATACCATCAAAGTCAGCGATGAACAGGGATATGCGGTTGATACACCGGATCGCAAAACACTCTGGATGGTGCAGACTCCGCAGGTCTTTTCCTGTGATATTGTAAAAAACGCATACGAGCAGATTTATCAGAAGCCGTCGCCTATACCGATTACAGATGATGCAATGGTGGTAGAGACCTATACAAACAACCGGGTGAAGCTGGTGATGGGCGATTATTCGAATCGCAAAATCACGACTCCGGAAGATCTGGCAATCGCAAATTATTTGTTGAAAATCCAGTAATAAAAGGGCTTCTCAAAAAAAGTGGTCAAAACATGAAAAAAAATTCAAAAATTAGTTGACACACACATGCTTTGATGCTAGAATAAATTTCGCGCTGAAGAACAGCGCAAACAATTGCAGAGGTATCGAAGTGGTCATAACGAGGCGGTCTTGAAAACCGTTTGTCCGAGAGGGCACGTGGGTTCGAATCCCACCCTCTGCGTTTCACAAGCAAATATCGAAGTAATTCGAGCAGCTACTTCTCCGGTTTGGGGAAGTAATTTTTTGCCACCGATGTGATAATCGTGTAAGCAGAAGTACCCAAGCTGGCCGAAGGGACACCCCTGGAAAGGGTGCAGGTCGTTAATAGCGGCGCGAGGGTTCAAATCCCTCCTTCTGCGTTCCTTACGAGTAAAAAGTTTTTAAAAATTTTTTAAAAAAATTCTTAAAAACATTTGACAACTTCAAAAAAATGTTGTATTATTTGTAAGCTGTCCGTTGCGAGTGAAACACCAACGAACAAACAACAGAACCTTGATAACTGAACAGTGAATAACCTTGAAAGATTTGAAAAACTCGAGAATAATTTTAAGGTTTTGAAAAGATTTGAGCTTCTGCTTGCAGAAGTGCGAAAAGATTTTCAAAAGCTTGTATTCGGCGAGAGCCGAACATCGAGCGAACTTGTTCGCGAGATGAAATTATTTTCTCTGGTCAATTCTTTATAAAGAACGAACCTTTAAAAACAGTAGATTTGGTACACAAATCAACAAGCCAGATAATTCTGGTCGATCAACTTTTAACATGAGAGTTTGATCCTGGCTCAGGATGAACG
>JAFNQK010000173.1 GCA_017386165.1 Treponema sp. | reverse complement strand
TTTGCGTCTGGCTTTTCTTCCTCTGCGGTTGGTTCGGCTTTCTGCTCTGCTTCGGCCTTTGGTTCTGACGTTGGGGCGGTGGATACCTTCGGCTTTTCTGGCTTAAGCTTTTTCTTTTCCTGAATCTGCTTGTAAACCTGATTCATACTGATTTCATCTTTCTTGATGGCTTCCAGCTGCTCAGGGCTTGCTTCCTTCAAAACAAGTCTTGTTTTTTCAACTGTTTTTGCTGAGACTCCAATCTGCTTTGCGATGATTTCAGATGCCTTTCCTTTTTCTCCCGTTGCGTTTCCTTTGCCTTTCTCAAAGTTGAAATTGGCGACTGCACCCAGAAGGGCTTGTCCGCTTAGGTTTCTGCGGTTTATCTGCTCTTTGATTGCAAAAGTCTTTGCTTCTTCGATGTTTGCAAAGTTGTGGATGATACAAGGAATTGTCTTGTTTCCCAAAGATTCCCATGCGCACTTTCTTGTGTGGCCGTCAATCAGGATGTATTCCTTTCCGCGCTTCCAGATGTGGATTTCATGTCCTGACTTGAAGCCCTCTTCTTTCATTGACTGCTTCATTTTTTCGAGAACATCTTCTTCCATGACCAGAAGTTTCTGGAACTCTGGAATGAGAACAATGTCTTTGATTTTGAGAATTTTCTTCTCGCTGATTTTCTGTGTGGTGTCCTTCACCATGCTGATAATGTCGTTAAGTTTCATATGTTTATCCTTATGTGTTGTTTATAGTTTAGATTTCACTGACAATCTGGAATCTAATACCAGACTGCCAGTGCCGACTTCAAAAGTACTTATGCTAATTTCTGTAAGCGTTCAACGAATGCCAGAACATCAGATTTCTTGTACTTTCTTCTGCGACCGTCTTTGATGGCTCTTTCTTTCAGCCAATCATAACGTTCACAAGAATGAAATGAAGAAGGTGCGCATCGTAAGTATTCGATGACTTCCTTCTGGAGCCAGAGTTTATCTGGTGATGTTTCATTTTTCATGTGTTGCTCCTCCAAAAGATTAAGTTTTAACTCTCTCCGATTATTTTTAAGCTCCTACTTTTTCCGGTAAAAGCTTAACTCCATTTTCTTCTTCATCTGCTTCATCATCCTTTATGACATAAACTGCATCCGAGCTAAGTTTTTTAAGGATTGGTGAAAACAAATGCTCCGTACTTTCTGCAATCTTATTCAGGGCAATTTCTTTCTGAATATGATTTGCATAATTGTTGAATACGCTTTCAGTTTTATGGCCTGAACCAATCATACAGATTCTCTGGTCCCCGATATCAGAAAGTGTATTTGTACACCATTCATGACGGAAACTGTGGAAGGTGATTTCTTTAGGATTCGGATAGCCGATTGATTCCAGAGCCCTTCTGAGATATCTGTTGAATCTTTTAGGTGACAAAGGCTTATCGGGACTTTGAGGGCTGAAGAAGATAAACGATTCAGGTCCTGTTCCCCATGGATTAAAAGATGCCTGATTCAAAATCATATCTCTTAATTCTGGCGGAATTCTGAATTCTCTTTCTTCTCCATTTTTTGGAGATTTGAGTCCTTCATAAGGGCTGTATGAATGGCGGATAAAAATTCTGTCCTCACCGATATCACGAATCTGAAGTGCAAGAATTTCTCCCTGCCGCATTCCAGTAAAGCAGGCAATAACGCATGCAAGCTTTACACGGTCGTTATCCCATTCAGCATTGAAGAGCTTTATAGTCTGCTCAAGTGAAAGAATAACTTTTTTCTTTGGAGTGCTCTTAGGAAGAATGATTCCTGAATAACAGTTGTTTTCCGTCATTCCGTTCAGGTGTGCCCATTTCAGGGGAATTGTCACAGCCTGAAGAACGGCCTTTACAGTTTTTGGTGAAAGTTTCTGAGTAGACTCAGCCATAAAGATTTTCTTCACATCATCTCTGGTAATTTCTCCGAGAAGCTTTTCTTCCAGAAGAGGTTTCCAGTAATGCTTGATAATGTTTCTCATGTTCAGGATATGGCGGTTTGTTTCTGAATGTCCTTTTAATTCCATTTCGCGAAGATAAGCAGATTTATCCCGCGTCCAGAAATCAATAAGGTATTCCATTGCATCACAGTCACCCTTTGCATTTGTCCGTACAGCGGCTTGAATGATTTTACGGGCTTTCATTACCTCGATAAGATCATTAATTTCCTGCTCAGACAAATCATTCGTCCTGAGATAGTTGAGAATAGAAATAAATGTGAAGGATTGCTTGCCGATTGCTCTTCCAGTTCTGGATGTTCGTTCAGGTACACAGCCTTTTACGACCCATTCCATTACCGTACGTTCGGCATCAGTTTTGTTTTCTTTTCCCGTACTTTTATTGCGGGAAATTGTTCCGTCTGGGAGACGGACTTGTGCATACCAGAATGGTGAATGCTTTGTTTTGAATAAAAGATAAGGTTTATTCAAGTTCCTTTTCCTTACCTCGGGCAGGCAGAAAAGGTATTTATACTTTATCATTATGGTTTCTAAATGTAAAGTACATTCTGACAAATACGCGTATTTTTAATCCTTATCGTTTACTTTATATTCGAATTTTCAGTTTTAAGCCCCTGAAAACATCAAATATAAGCAAAGCTAATTCTTTATACCATATAGAATTAAACCATCCGGATTCTAAATGGCATAAAGTGGGCCATCAAGGTTCGAGTCCTGCCCCCGCTAACAAAGCTCTCTTGGAAACAAGGGAGCTTTCCTGTTTTAAACGGATGTTTTGTAAAAAAAAGGATTGCAGGACTCGAAGCCGAAGAGAGCGCCGACCAAGTGGGAGGAGCAAGCGAACGAAGGCCGGCCCGGAAGGGCGAGTCCTGCCCCCGCTATAAAGGGATGACTGAAAAGATTTTTACAGGACCTCTGAACCGCCAGCTAAAAGATGCTCTAAATTACATTGAGAATTACATCATAAAGGAGAAAGTCAGCAAATCAAACGATAAGGCAGAAGCAGACAGAATCTATAATTATCCGTATCCTGCTGTTGAAGAAGCTATTTGTAATGCTGTTTATCAC
>JAFNQK010000172.1 GCA_017386165.1 Treponema sp. | reverse complement strand
CAGCGGGAAATGCGGATGGCAGAAAGTAGAGTTTCAGTAGACACTGCAAAAATCAAAAGGGCGATTGCTTCAGGGCTTCCTCTAACAATCATCACATACACCCTGCCTCACGACATGGAATTGTACATGGGCGAAATTCTTGCCGCCTTCCTGAAAGAACTTGGTCAGGAACATATGGTACAGTATCTTACTTACTGCCAGCAGGAACTCATTACCAACGCAAAAAAAGCAAATACAAAGCGAATTTACTTCAGGGAAAAAAATCTGGACATTTCTAATTTTGAACAATACGAAGAAGGAATGAAGGATTTTAAACGAAACACCCTCAACAATATTGCTTACTATCTTGAAAAACAAAAACGGGCCGGACTTTATGTAAAACTTGTCCTACAATTCCGAAACAACAAAATCAAGATGGAAGTTCACAATAATTCTCCGCTCACAGTATTTGAATACAAACGAATTCACGATAAACTCAGCCGAGTTCAGCAGTACACTTCAGTCGATGATGCATTAAATCAGATTCTCGACGATACAGAAGGAGCTGGACTTGGCTTAATCATCATGATTCTTATGCTGGAAAAAATCGGAATGACCGAAGAAAACTTCCAGATTATCAGCGAAAACGGAGAAACCATAAACAGAATAATTCTGCCGGTAAGCACAAAAACTTCTACCGACCTGGATATTATTTCCCACGAATTTAAAAAATCCATCGACGACTTGCCGCAATTCCCGGAAAATATTGCCCGATTGAATAAACTCTTAAACGATCCGGAAACAAAAATGTCTGAAATCGCAAGACAAATCAGTAATGATATTGGTCTAACAGGGGAACTTTTAAAACAGGTAAACTCAGCAGCCTTCGCACTTTCTAAGCCTTGCAAAAACATTTCCGATGCCGTAAAAATGGTCGGAATCCGAGGGATTAAAAACATGTTGTTTACAGTCGGTTCACTTAAGGCATTTGCAGAAATCGGCGGAAACAACGAAAAACTCTGGAAGCATGCCTATCAGACAGCTTTCTACTCATATAATCTTGCAAGAAATTTTTCCAGCGACGATAAAAACATTATCGAAGATTCCTACATCTGCGGTCTTCTTCACGACATGGGAAAAATCGTATACGAATCAGCTCACCCGGAATTCCTTCAAAATGTAAAAAAGGCATGCTGTGCAAAAGGCATCGATGCGGAAATTTTTGAAAAGATTCTTTCGGGCGTAAACCACGGCGAAATCGGCGCAAGAATCGCAGAAAAATGGAACTTTCCGGAATCAATTACAGCCGTAATCCGCTATCATCACGCCCCGGAAAACTGCCCTGCAGAATACAAAAAACTTACAACAACCGTTCACATTGCAGATTTAATGACTCATTACCAGAGCGGCGAAATCGAATTCTATCAGATTGAACAAAAAATCCTTAATTCTCTAAACATCAGAACAGAAGAACAATTTAAGAAAATCGGCGAAAAACTGGAAGCCGCATTTAAACTTCAGATTGAATAGCCGAAAGCGCTTCACACCATTTTTGCATCAAAATTCCAAACGCAACACCAACATTCAGACTAGCCTTTAGACCAATCATCGGAATTGTAACAGTTCCATAAGTTGCACGTCGCAATGCATTCGGGCTAACACCAAGCTCCTCTGAACCAATAATGCAAATTCCTTTTTCGGGGAATTTAAACTCATCAATCGGAGTACCGCCAGTTTCCAGCGCAAAAACAGGAATATCTTCCGGAAGTTGATCAACAGCAAGTCGCTCCCAGCCCATTGTTTCAATACATCCCATTCCGCTTCGAACCGCTCGAGGCTGTTCAGGATCTACACATCCCGGAGAAATATAAACTTTTTCTGCGCCCATTCCTTCTGCAGTTCTAAAAATTGAACCAAGATTAAAAGGCGAACGAATATCTTCCGCATAAACTGCTGTACCCGGATAAAATTTTCTTTCGCGGACAGTCCCATCTTCAAGCAAAGGATTTTCATGAGGTGCAATAACCAGATCCCATTCAGCCGGAAAAGTTCCGATTATTTCGAGCAGATGATTTCTTGCACAATTACAAACCCGCCGTTCATCAAAAACAGGTGAATTGATAAGTTCAAAAAGTTCGTCATACGCTGCTTTAGGAAGCTTTGGATCTTCAAGTACGATTTCTGCAATTTTTTTTGTATAAGCTGCGCGGCTCATAGCTTTAAAATTATATTCCATTCCCTTTTCAGGAATTCCTGCTATATCCCTTTCCAAGGCACCAAAGGTAAGTGCAAGTTTTCTGCGTTTCTGTCCACCAGAAAGCTGATACAATTTCTGCGGTTCAATCATAAAAGCATATTAAAACAAAAAGGACGGAAAATCCATTCCGTCCTTTATATTTGATGCAAATAAATTGTGTAATTTGGCTGATTAAAGACCAAAGCTTTCCATAATCTTGTCAGCAGCAGAAGCGATTACTGCATTATTCAAGTAGTTTGGATCCTGCAATTTTGCCTTTACTTCGGCTATACGGTCAGCGCGAACATCAGGAGTTTCAGCAGCTACTTGATTCATGTAGAATTCATCAGCCTTTGCGATAGCTTCCTTTGAAATAGAAACAGAATCTTCACCAAAGGTAGACTTTGCTGCGTTGCTTGTGCGTTTTGTGTTCTGCACATTGTTGAGAGCATTTACTCTTTCAACATTAACATTATTTATCATCATTTTCGTCCTGCCCCTCTACACATTAATTATCGGTAGAATCATCAGAAAGTTGAACATTTTTTGTACCAGAAATGAAAACTGCAAACTCCCCTTTTATTGAAGTTCTTTCCGCAAAATCATCTCTGACTTCAGAAGCCGAACCTTCGATAATCTCTTCATGCAGTTTGGTCAATTCCCTTCCAACCACCACGCGGCGGTTACAATCAATATCGGCAATATCCGTCAGTAACTTAACAATTCTAAACGGACTTTCATACAAAACTATTGCATCTCCCGTTGCAAGAAGCTCCCGCAGTCGGGAACGTCTTCTCCCCGGCTTCGGCGAAAGAAATCCTTCGAATATCAAAGTTTTTCCGCCAGCCCCTGCAACACTAACAAGTGAAGCAAATGCGCTTGGACCAGGAATAGGAACAACAGTGTGCCCCGCCTTACGAACAAGTCCTGCAAGCACAGCACCAGGATCACTAATTCCCGGAGTACCAGCATCACTTGCGTATGCAATGTTTTTTCCTTCATCCATAAGAGCAATGATTTTTTCCGCCGCAGATTCTTCATTCTGGGAACGGCATGAAATCAAAGGCTTACGAATTTCAAGATGTGTCAAAAGCTGAAGGGTATGGCGTGTATCCTCCGCAGCAATCATATCAACATTCTTAAATGTCTCAACAGCGCGGTATGTAATATCACCAAGATTCCCTATAGGAGTTCCAACAACATATAAAATCGACACGGGAATATTATACTTTCCTTTTTGTGTATTTTCAATGCAAACAAATAAAAACTTCAAAAAACTCTTAGGAAAAACTCTTAGGAAAATCAATTTTTTTATTTGTTTTTTGAAAACTGTGATATAATTTAATTTGTGGATGTGATTATCGAAACAATTATCACTGGAGTTTGAATGAGCAGCAATCTTGTTGAAGAAATCATAAAAGGCAGAAAAACATTTTTCATCGCCCCAGACAAAACTCTTTTTCCTCAGACTTATTTGGAAGAGTACCTTACACAGGGCTATGAGTGTTACTTTATTGACACCGACATTTTCCTTCCAATCGAAGTAAAAATAGACATTATTCTTTCAGTTTTTAAAGATTCTATCCTCTTTTTTAATATTGACGCATCAATTCAAGGAACTTCCTGGCCTCACCTTATTAAAGGAATGCAGGAAAAATATCCGTCTGCACTTTTTGGTGTTCTTTACGCAAAACGTCAGTCACTTTCAGAACGACAGGCTCTTGAACGTCAATACCTGTACGCAATTGGGATTCAGTGTGGCTGTATTCAGCTTGAATACCAGAAAAAAAACAACTTCCAGCTTATAGAACAGGTTCTTTATGCAAACCAGGCAATGGGACGCCGAAAAAACGTTCGCGCAGTATGTTCAAACAACTGTTCGTTCCAGTTCAGCAGTGAACAAAACGGTGTTATTCACAGCCGCATAACAGATATCAGTATTTCGCATTTTTCAGTTGTTCTTCCAGAAGGACAGCTTCAGCTTGCAGACTACGAAAAAGTTCCTGACATTGCATTTACAATTCATGGTCTAAGATTCCGCTCAGACGCAGTTCTTTACATGACCCGAGCAGTTGAATCAGGAACTCTCTTTGTATTTGCTTTCCAGACAAAAGCCGGACAAAGCGGTTTGGATACTGTAAACAGACAGCTTTTAATACCAAAAATCTACGAAATTATGGTCGAAAACTGTACGGACCTTTTGAATAAACTCTTTACATCTGCTACCAGAAAAAGAGATTCAGGTCCTTCATCAGATACAGTTACGGATGTACAGGCAATCGATTAAAATCAACAAACATTTAAAGTATGAGAACTTTTGTTGAATACTACGACGATTTTTTTCCTATCTCAGATGAACAGATGAAGTTTTTTTCAGAGAGCGCAAAAGATTATTTTGCGCCCGTAAAATTTCTGAATATCGGTTCAAACACGGGAAGTCTTGCCATTTTACTTGCAAAACAGGGCTTCGACGTCACCGGAACAGAAATGTGGCAGGAATTATTAGATTCTGCTTCCCTTAAACGACGAACACAACTTCTTTCAATAAGATTTTTTAAGCTTTCCAGCTCAGAAATAACCAGGTACCTTGGAAAAGACTTTTACAACATCGTATTCAATCTGGATGGACGGATTCCACTTTTGGGAAGCAGAGATAAGGTAAAAAACTTTTTCAATGATGCAAAAACTCTGCTCACAAAAAATGGAAAGCTTATACTAGCTATATGCAATTTTGACTACTTAAAAAATTCTAATAAAAATACAATAACAAAAGAATCTTCCCGAGCAGTCTTTAAATGCGATTTTGATTTTTCCAAAAAAGATACCGCTTTGCTCACACAAAAAGTTATTCATGACGGAGACAAGGAATTTACAGTACTTGAAAAAATACCTGTTTATCCAGTTTCAAAAGAGGAACTAATCACTTTCAGCAAAGCAGCAGGATTTTCAAAAGTAAACTTTTACAGCGATTACACAAAAAATCCCGCAACTGAAAGCACAGAAATTTTACTCTGCGAATTTTCTTAATTTCCAGCAGATTAAACTATTCAATCTTCCACTTGTTATTTTCGCGGACAAAACGTTTTGCATTTACTTCAAGGATGCGACCGTCTTCTCCGTACATTTTTACCATCGAAGTGATTGGATTTACTTCAGTAATCTTAAAGTTTGTTCCGTCGTAGAAAATATGGATTCCTTCATTAGGCAGCTTTCGTCTGGCTTCGTTGTACCAGTCAAATTCATAAGACAAGCAGCACAAAAGACGTCCGCACTGACCGCTGATTTTTAATGAATTGAGCGAAAGATTCTGATCCTTTGCCATCTTAATGGAAACCGGACGAAGTTTATCGCTTACACAGTGACAGCAGAATGGTCGGCCGCAAACACCAAGCCCACCAACAATTCTAGATTCATCGCGAACACCAATCTGTCGCAGTTCAATGCGCATTTTAAACACGCTTACCAAGTCTTTTACAAGTTCACGGAAGTCAACACGATTTTCTGAACTAAAGAAGAACAAAGCTTTTGGCTCATCAACAAGGAAATGAACTGTTATAAGCTTCATATCAAGCTTGTGAAGGGCAACTTTTTCTTTAAAAACTCCAAAAGCTTCTTTTTCCTTCTGTTTATAATCTGCAGATTTTTCTAAATCTTCTTTTGTTGCCTTTCGTTCAATAACAACTACATCCCCGTTTTTAACACCCATCGGCTTTTTAGAAAGACCGGAAACACGAGCCATATCCTTTCCGTAGCGGGTTGGAATAATTACATACTCACCAACACGGACATCAATTTTTTTATCATTGCGTGCATAAATATTTTCAAAAGAATATTCAAGTCTAAGACAGTAAAGAGGCGTGTCAAAAACCAAATCCTCTTCGCGCTCTGTAGTTTCTGAATCTTCAAGAGCAGAAAGATTTATATTCTCATCATCTATATCATTTTCAAAAATATCACTCATAAGCACCTTAAATTATAGCTTAAACCGCTAAAAAATCCACCAAAAGCCCCTTTATTTCATCCACTTTGCTCATAAACTGAATCTTATCTGCATGTTTTTGCATAAGCATAAGAGCAAGCTTATCCAGTTCCTGATCAATCACATGAATTTGAACATAAGGATCTTTTTTTCGTCTTTCTTCAAAAAAAACAGTTTTTATATGTCTCTCTCCAAACCGTTTCTTTGTTTTTATTTCGTAATTATTTTTTTGAACATACTTAATAAACTGACTTACAGATTTTCTGAATTCTGCAAAATTTTCAGAACTCATATTTTCTTCCAGTTTTTCCGCAGCGATATCAACTGCATCTTTTAAGTAATTTACCGCTTCTTCTATAGAAAACCCTGCAATCTCTACCGGGAGCCCCGCACTTGCAAGACTTTCCATTTCCTGGGATTTTTCAACCATTGATGAAAAAGCAGATTTTTTAGTTTTAGAAACCTCGTTTAAGACTTCTTTGTATATGTTAATGTCAAAATTGCTGTTAATATCTTCGTTTTGTGTATTTTCGTTATTAACTTCATTTTGTTTGTTTTCCAATTGATTTAAATTTAGTT
>JAFNQK010000171.1 GCA_017386165.1 Treponema sp. | reverse complement strand
TATCGAAAAGAACTTCCCACACCACGGTGCCGTTGCATTCGGCCACTTTGGCAAGGAACTCTACGAAGTATTCAAGTACATTGGTGTAGCAGTAGATGAGATTGGCTACAACCAGCCAGCTGGTGTACGCTATCCAACTGAGAACCCATGGGGTTAATTAGAAGCAACGTAATCTGCGAGTTTGATAGCAGCATGGTGCGTACAAACTCGGTAGTGAGCGTAATGAACGAAAAAATCCTTGGGCTTAGTAGCCTAAAATCGAAAATCCATTAAAAAACGAGCCGAAAGGGTCGTTTTAGGATTATCGAAAGAATGGCTCAGAGGCAAGCTGTGCTTGCCGACTCCTCGGAGACAAAAAAGACTGTCGGAAGTGCTTTTTTTTTGCCTAAGTTTTTTTGAAAGACCACTTATCTCATTTTTCTAACCGTCTATCGTAAAAACTCTTTGTTTTTGATTTATATCTGCTATTTTATCAATAAAAATAAATCAAGGAGTTTTTTATGAAAAGAATTTTTAGTTTAATCTGTTTAACAATCCTGGTAACTTCTAGTATTTTTGCGCAGAACAACAAGAATGAAGAAAAGACAAATCGAATTTCGATTGGTGCAATCTGGTATTCTGACTGCATAAAAACTGGCGGTGGAGCTGAAATAGGATTTACCATTTTAGATAAAGCTCTTTTTATCCGGGATTATTTTACTGTTGTTGGATATGGCGGAAAGATATTACAAGTGAATAACAATTTTGGGGAAGTTTCTCTTGGAAATAAAATTCAAATAGGTTCTACAATCTTTGAGTCACAGGGATTAAAAATAAATCTGTATGGAACTCTTTCCGGAGAAGTTGGGTTTTATTTTTCTAAGGAAAAAACATTTTTTGCTTTGCCTCTTACTTATGATTTTAAAATCTGTGGCGGTTTGGAATTACTGATGAATAATAAGAATTCATTTTATACAGAATTTGGTGGAGGTATTCAATTTCAGCAATCTGTGCTAGGATTTTCTAATCTAAGTCTTGGATATAGATATTATTTTTAGTTTGACTTTTAGAGAGGACAGCTTTTATGAAGGTTCAGGTTCAACTTGATTCTGACTATATAATTCCTGAAGCGTTTATAAAAACATCTGAAATAACAGAAAGAGTTGTAAGAGTTGAGAATATGATTCTTTCAGAAAACTGTAAAGAAGATTTTTTTATTTCTGCATGGGATAGGGACTTTTTAATAAAACTTGAGCCTTCAAAAATTTATAGATTTTTTAGTTCCGATAAAAAGGTTTATGTACAGACAGAAAATGAAGTCTTTTTAGTAAAAATGAGGCTTTACGAAATTGAAGAACTTTTACAGAAGCCGGTTTTTGCTCGTTTTGCAAGAATAAGTAATACGGATATCATAAATTTTAATTTTGTAAAGAACTTTGATATGAGCCTTGCCGGAACTATTTGTGTAAACCTAAAAAATAAAACGCGTACATTTGTTAGTCGTCGTTATGTCTCAAAAATCAAAAATTGGTTGGGAGTGTAATAATGACTGTAAAAAAAATAATAAGTCATGTGTATGCAGGCATATTGAAAGGATTTGCACTTTCTATGACTATCCCTCTTATAATCTCGGTTATAAAAGGAGATGGTATTTTTCATCCTGTTTCTCCTGAATTAACATCTATAATGAAAAATGAAATTAACGCAGTTTTGCTTCAGATTGTAATGTGTGTTTTACTGGAAGTTATTTATGAATTTTCGAATTATATCTGGCAGATTGAAAGACTAAACATTATTTTTCAATGTATATTAGATTTTCTAACTAGATTTATTTCATTTCTGGGCTGTATGATTGTATGTCACTGGTATTCCGGAAATAACTTCTTCAAAACAGTTTATATTGGTGTTTCACTTTTTTTATTGGTTTATATTTTAATTGCAGTTTTTCAAATAAACTTTTATAGAATCAAAATAAAACGGATAAATGAAAAAATCAGTAAAAAAAACATAGAATAGAAAGATATATAATCCCATCTGAATGTTCGAGTATAACTTGCATTCAGATGGGATTTTTTTTTGACTAGCGGGCTGCAATCCCTGTTATAAATTCTACATAAGGAGTTCCGCGAAGCTTAAAAATCATTTCTCCTTTGTCGTTGCTTCCGATTTCAAGGGCGGTTTCTACCCAGTTGCCTTCAACCTGTACTTCAAACTTGTCACCAAATTCAAGATTTTTGATGATGATGTTATGTTCTTCGTTGGCAATTACAAATTTGCCTTCTGATTCGTCAAATTCTAATGTTCCTTCTGTAACCTGATCCATATAAACCTCTTGTTTTGTTATCTATAAAATACTTAAAAAAAGTCGCGTTCGTCAACAATTATGTGCCATTGAGAATAACCAAAAAAAACGCTAAAATTATTCTATTATGATAAAGATTTTGAATGCAAATGAAATTGAAGACGGCTGGTTTACTGGCCGCGTGTTTGGAGAAACAAATCAGACTGTTCAGGAAGTAATAGCTGATGTTGTTCAGAATGGGGATGCCGCACTTAGAAAATACGGTCAGAAATTTGATGTTAGTGCGCCTGCTTCTTTTTTGATTCCGGAGAGCGAGCTTAAGGCTGCTGCTGAAAAACTCCAGAAAGAACATCCTGAAACCTACAATGCAATTTGCTATTCTCATGATCTTGCAATGAAATTTGCTCTTTGTCAGAAAAACTCTTTTGATGATTTTGAAGTTGAACTTGTGCCGGGAATGTATACAGGTCAGAAAACAATTCCTGTTGAAAAGGCAGGGGTTTATGTTCCTGCAGGACGATTTCCTCTTGTTTCAACAGTTATAATGACTGTAACTCCTGCCGCTGCTGCCGGGGTAGAAGAAATTGTTCTTTGTACTCCTCCGCGAGTTCACCCAGATAATATCCAAGAAGCAAAAAAACAGGGATTGGGCGTTCCTGGAAAGCCATTTGTCGGTGGCAAGCCTTATGCCGATGAAGGAATCATGGCGGCTGCTTATATTTGTGGTGTAAAAAAATGCTATGCCTGCGGTGGTTCTCAGGCAATTGCGGCTATGGCTTATGGAACTGAAACTGTTCCTTCTGTTGATGTAATCGTTGGTCCTGGAAACAAGTTTGTTGCAGCTGCCAAAAAACAGGTTTACGGTCAGGTTGGAATCGACATGGTTGCCGGTCCGACAGAAGTGTTCATCATTGCAGATGAAAGCGCAAATCCTGCGTGGGTTGCCGCTGATCTTTTGGCTCAGGCAGAACATGATGTAGTTGCTCAGCCAGTAATGGTTACAACAAGCCGTTCTCTTGCAGAAAAGGTAAGCGAGGAAATTGAAAAGCAGCTTGCTACTCTGGAAACTGCGGCTACTGCCCGTCAGAGTATCGATAATTGTGGTCGTCTTATCATTGTGGATTCCCTTGAACAGGCTGCGGAATTTGCAAACCGCAAAGCTCCTGAACACCTTGAACTTGCAATGGAAGAAGGACCTGACCGAGACCGAGTTGCTTCTCTCGTAAGAAATTACGGATCCCTTTTTGTAGGCCATTATTCCGCAGAGGTATTTGGTGACTACGCTGCAGGTCTAAACCACACTCTTCCTACAAGTGGCAGCGCCCGCTACACAGGAGGCTTGAGTGTTAGAGTATTCCTTAAGACTGTAACTACACTCAGAACTTCTAAAAATACAGAAGGTATGATTAACAGCGCTAACGCAGCCGGCGCCTTAGGTGACGCTGAGGGCTTAGCAGCTCACGCCAGAGCTGCAAGAATAAGATTGAATTAAAACAGGGAAAGGAATTTGTATGCGAATTACTAAATTAGGTGAAGAAATTTTACGTCAGGTTGCAGAACCTGTTAAACCAGAAGAAATAAATGACGAACTTCGTGCTTTTTTGGACGAAATGTTTGATGCCATGATAGAAGCAAACGGAGTAGGCCTTGCGGGACCTCAGGCTGGAATCAGTAAACGACTGTTTGTTGTAATTGCAGACGATGATGTTCGCCGTGTATTTATCAATCCTCAGATTATCAGTACCAGCGCAGAACTTTGCGATTACGAAGAAGGCTGTCTCAGCGTTCCTGGAGTATACGAAAATATTCAGCGCCCTGCAAAGGTAACTGTTCAGGCTTTCAATGAAAAAGGCCGTCCATTCACTCTTGAGGCTGACGGACTTTTGGCTCGTATCATTCAGCATGAAAACGACCACCTTGACGGTCACCTTTTTATCGACAGAGGCGACCCAGAATTTGCCAAGAAAACTGTAGAACAATTTGAAAAGCGTGCTCAGAATGCAGAAAAACGCCGCCTTGCAAAGGCTGCCAAAGAAGCAAAAATTGCAGCAAAAAAGGCTGCCAAAGCAAAAAAATAATTTAAAGGGAAAGGCATGATTAAGGTATTATATGCAGGAAGTCCTGATGCATCTGCAAAAACTCTTTCACTTCTTATTGAAAATACATCTGGCGCAGATTATTCGATTTGTGGTGTTTTGACAAATCCTCCGAGTGCTCAGGGCCGTCACGGAACTTTGATTCCGACTCCGGTAGAGGCTGTTGCACGGGAGCATAATATTCCTGTATTCACACCGGAGCATCTTGATTCGGCTGCGCGGGATGCAGTTGCTGCCTGTGGAGCTGATGTTCTTGTGTGCTTTGCCTATGGTCATATTTTTGGCCCAAAGTTTATGTCTCTTTTTAAGTACGGCGGAATGAATCTCCATCCTTCGGCTCTTCCAAAATATCGTGGATGCACTCCTGTTAATGCCGCAATCCTTAATCGGGATGAAAAGACTGCTTTTACGGTTCAGACTTTAAGTCTCAAAATGGATGAAGGCGATATTCTTGCCCAGAAAGAAGTTTCTCTAAATGGAACTGAAACTACCGGTTATCTTTTAAATCAGGCTGCCGTTGATGGGGCTGAATTGATTGCAGGGATTTTAAAGACCCTTTCTGAAAAAGGCTGTCTCCCAGAAATTCGTCCTCAAGTAGGAGAAGCAAGTTATACCGGCATTATTACAAAACAGGATGCTCTGATTGACTGGAATAAATCTTCTCTTGAAATTGACGCTATGGTAAGAGCCTATAATCCAGACCCTTGTGCCTGGACTCGAGAGGGTGAAAATTCCCTTAAGATAATGGAAGGAATTGCTCTTTCGGAGGAAGAAGGGGCTTCGCTTGGAGCAGATGTTTCTTCTTCTTGCGGAACTGTATGCCTCTTTAACAAGGCAAAAGGAATTCTCGTTCGTTGTGGCAAGGGATTTTATGCCGTACGGATGCTTCAGCGACAGGGCAAAAAAACTATGGATTACAAATCCTTTATGAACGGTGTTCGGGATTTTATTGGTTCAAAACTCCAATAGTAGAAAATGATATCGGAAAATGGTAGTATAAGAATATGGATAAGAACGAAGTTTTAGGCAAATTAAAGAAAATCAAGCTTTCAAAAGCTAATGTTCATAACTATTTTGAAAATCTTCAGGCAAGCGGAAAGACCTTGATAATCACAATTATTGTTTCCGTTTTAGTAATGCTCTTTTTCTGTGGAGTTGTTTTCTTTGCACATGTAAAAGGTCCAGAAGAAGTAATGGTTCCAAATGTACTTGGAAAGCCTCTTACAACAGCTCTGATTGAAATGCAGAAAAAGGAACTTTATCCAAAAATTACCTTAAGATATTCTGATACAAAAGACGACGAAAATACAATTCTTGATCAGAGTCCAAAAGCTGGTTCAATCGTTAAGGGCTACAGCCGTGTTTCTCTCGTAGTCAGCCGTGGTACAATCGTAGACAGCGTTGAAAATTATGTAGGCTTGAATTATGAAGAATTGAAGCTTAGACTTCAGACTTTGTTTGCCGGTTCTACAAAGCCTTTGATTGTTCTTGCAGAACCTCAGTTCAAACCGGATGTAAGCGAAGCAGGTACAATTCTTGAACAGGATCCTCCAGAAGGAACTGGAATTTCGGAACCTGTAACAGTTCATCTTGTTGTAAGCCGTGGTCCTACATTTGAAAATACCCGTGTTCCTAATCTTGTTGGAACAAATGTTGAAAAGCTTGTTCAGACAATCAGCAGAAGTAAACTTGTATTTGATATTAATTCAAGACGCGCTCAGCCTGGTGAAAAGTCTGACATGGTTGTTGCTCAGCAGGAATTTGAACAGGAATTTGTTCCAAATTATACAAGAGTTGCTCTTGAACTTGTTCTTCCAAACGGCGAAGTTGGCGGAAATGTATACGGCGTATTTAATTACGAAGTTGTTGAGTATCCTTATCCGATTCCAATGGAAATCCGTGCAGAAGAAGCTGATGGAACAACAAGTGTTTATGTAAGCTTCCTTCACAATGGTGGAAACATTACAATTCCTTATGCGGTTAAGAAAGAAACAAAGCTTTCTTTGTGGATTGATGACCGCAAAGAAAAAGAAATTATCGTTCACTAAAAATTCTTTAGGGGTAAAAAGTGGTTGACTCTTTAATCTGTTTGACTTTGACTGGTAAAACTCTTGCAGAGGATGCAGAACTTGCCAGAAAATATGCACCATATGTTGATTTGGTAGAGCTTAGAGCCGACCATCTTACAGAAGAAGAACAGCTTAGTATCAGACGCTTTCCGTCAATGGTAAGTATGCCTTGTATTCTTACTGTTAGACGCGATATCGACGGCGGACTTTTTAAGAGTGGAGAATTTTCACGAACCGCTTTGTTTGCAAGAGCTCTTTCCTTTGCAGAACAGAATCCTAATAAAAACTTTGCATACGTAGATTTTGAAGAAGATTTCCATGTTTCAGGATTGCAGGATGGCACTCAGGCTTTTGGTGTAAAAATTATCAGAAGCTGTCACGATTTTTCAGGCCCTGTAACAGATATTCGCAAAAAGTTTGTATCTATGCGCAAGACAAGCTATGAGATTCCAAAGCTTGCTTTTATGCCAAAGACCCTTTCGGATGTAGAACGACTTTACCGGGAATCTTCTGCCATCAGTGATTTTGACCACATTGTAGTTGCCATGGGTAATCTTGGAGTTCCTTCGAGAATTCTTGCACACAAGTTCAATTCTTATCTTACTTATACTTCTCCATTAGAAACTGCTCAGAATACTGCGGGTATCGGTCACATCGATCCGATTACTCTTACTGATATGTACAATTTTAGGAACTTTAACGACAAGACCAGATTGTACGCAGTTACCGGATGGCCTCTCAAGGTGACAAGCAGTCCTAAGATTCACAACGAAGGCTACAAAAAGCATAACTTAAACAATGTTTTTATTCCTCTCGCAAGTACTTCTTTTGCAGAATCCCTTTCTTTTGCGGATACAATGGGTATTCGCGGAATGGCCGTTACTGTTCCTTATAAAGAAGATGTACTGAATCTAGCTACCGAAGTTGATACTGAAGTTGGTGAAATCGGGGCCAGCAACACTGTTGTAAAAGATTTTAGCCAGTGGGTTGGACATAACACAGACGCTTATGGTTTTTCAAGAGCGTTGTGCGAGTTCCTCGGTGTAAAAAATATCCGTCACAGACGAGTTGCAATCATTGGTGCAGGAGGGGCTGCCAAGGCTATTGCATTTGCAATCAAGCAGCTCGGTGGAAAAGCTTGTGTATTTAACCGCACGGTAGGTCATGCCAAGACTATTGCAGATCAGTATGGCTTTGAATATGCTCCTCTCGAAGAAAGTTGTGCCGGCATTTTGGATCATTATTCCGACATTATTATTCAGACCACAAATGTTGGAATGAACAGTGCCGATGCTCCTAACAAGGAAAACAATCCAATCTGGTTCTACACTTTTAAGGGAACCGAAAACTTATTTGATATCGTATACGATCCGGAGGTAACTCCTGTTATGAAGGTTGCGCAGGAAGCGGGCTGCAAAGTTTGCAACGGTTACGCAATGTTAAAGTATCAGGGCTACCGCCAGTTTAAATATTTTACAGGAAAAGATTATGAGTGAAATTAGCCAGAATGAACAGAAAGTTCTTGCTGCAAGAACAGCAGTTGAAACTTTGGTAAACAAAGGTTTGATTTTTAGCGGAATGAAGATTGGACTTGGAACAGGCTCTACAGCACTTCCTGCCGTTAAGCGTTTAAGTGAATACATCGCAGACGGAACATTAAAAGACATCAAAGCTGTTCCTACAAGTTTCCAGACTGAAAATGCATGTATCGACTGGGGCATTCCTGTTTATTCTTTCAAGGATAGAGCAATCAACGGTGAACTGGACCTTGCAATTGACGGTGCTGATGAAATCGATACTGAATGCAACTGTATCAAAGGTGGTGGAGCAGCTCTTTTGAGAGAAAAGATTGTTGCTTACAATGCTAAAAAATTTGTAATCGTTGCAGACAGTTCAAAAGCTGTTAATTCTCTCGGCACAAAGTTTGCCCTTCCTGTAGAAATCATCGCCGAAGCATATGTTCCTGTAAAAAAGGCACTTGAAAAGCTTGGTGCAAAAGTTGTTTTGCGCGAAGGTGTCCGCAAGTGTGGACCTGTAATCACAGATAACGGAAATCAGATTGTAGACTGCTTGTGGGAAAAGCCTGTTGACCCTGTAAAAATGGAAGACGTTATCAATGACATTACAGGTGTTGTTGAAGTAGGCTTTTTTACAAAGAATAAGCCGGCTGCTTTTATCGCTAAGGCTGACGGCTCTGTAGAAGTAAGAGGTTTATAAGTCTGATGTTTGCACCATTTCCTCAGAGAGAAGCTTTTGAAACATGTAAAGAGATGATTCATGAGCTTGAATACGGGGCATTGGTGCTAAAACAGGTTTCAAAAGAAAGCGTCGAGCGCTCCGGTCAGGGAATTATGCTCGGTGCTGCTATTTGTGTTGATGACCAGAATAAAAAAGTTATTTTAAAAACTACAAGCGGAATAAGTAAGGAACTTGTTCGTGAGGCTTCCTCTTTGGGCTCTGACGTGCAGGAAATCTTTGTTCCTCCTGTTATTTCAAGCCAACAGATTACACAGGCTCTAAATAAAAACGACAAAGAAATACATGAGCTTACAGAAAAAATAAACAATCTAAAACAGAGCCGCAAACTCCCCGGCGGAAAATATCAGAATCAGTCAAATGAAGAAAGCGAGCTTTGCCAGAAAAGGCTCTTGTTGTGTAATGAGTCTTTGCGTGAGGTTTATAATTTATATTCATTTTACAAGGCCGATGGAAAAAAGATTTCTCTACTGGATATCTGCAAGAATAAACTTCCGCCTACAGGGACCGGGGACTGCTGTGCTCCAAAACTCTTAAATTATGCTTTTTCACATTCTCTTAAAATCATAAGCATGGCAGAGACCTATTACGGCCGGAAAACATCATCCAAAAAGCAGGGGGAGCTTTATTCTCCTTGTGACAGCCGCTGCGCCTTGATTTTGCCTGCAATGCTTGGGCTTAACATTTTATATCAGGATGAAGATATTGTGGTTGTAAACAAGCAGAGCGGACTTTTGAGTGTACCTGGTCGTGGTCCTGATAAACAGGATTGTATTGTAAACCGTCTCAAGAGGCTTTTTCCTTTCTGTATTGAACAGCCTAGCGTCCACAGACTTGATATGGAAACCAGCGGGCTTATGGTTCTTGCTTTGAATGCAGAAGGTCACAAGGAATTAAACCGCCAGTTCGAAAACAGAATTGTTCAAAAAGAATATGAGGCCCTGATTGACGGCGTAAAAACCGAGCCTAAAACAGGCAGTATGGAACTGTACTTTAGAGTGGATCTTGATAATCGCCCGCATCAAATCTGGGATGAAGTATACGGGAAAAATGCAATCACCGAGTGGGAACTTTTGGGTGTAGAAGAATACACTGCACCTGACGGAAGCTCTCGTCCTTGTACCCGGGTAAGATTTATTCCTCATACCGGCCGAACCCATCAGCTACGGCTTGCGGCAAGTGATAAACATGGATTTGGGATTCCGATAATCGGGGATACCCTTTACGGTACATGCCAGAAAGGGGAGAGGTTAATGCTCCACGCAAAAAAATTGTCTTTTATTCATCCTAAAACCGGTGAAAAAATGGACTTTACTTGTCTTCCGGATTTTTAGGCTCTTCTGGAATTTCATTTAGGATGGCACTTAAGGTACAGCTGTTATCTTTTTTGCGCATAATCTGAAGTATTGCTTCTCCGTTGAAAATTGTTCCGTCTGTACGTTTTTGCTGATACTTGTGTCTTAAAACTTTTCGTTCAAATATTGGAGTATCTTCGATTGATTCAAGTTCTTTTTTGACTAAGTCAATGAGAATGTAATCGTTGTGGTTTTCAAAATAACTTGTGATTCTAGCAACAGTGGAATGCATCATTTTTGCAAAGGCTTCGTTTATATAGTCGAGGTAGATAATATTGTCTTTGGAATGTGCACAAATAATTCCGCTGGGAATATATTCCATAATTGACTGAAGCTGTTCTGTAAGCATTGTATTCAAATCCAGAAGCTGCATTCTAAAGTCGATGTTATCGATAGAAAAATAATAGATGTCGCTGGTTACAGTTTTTCCGATGTGACGGCATCTTGTTCTGAGCCAGAAATATTTATTTTCATCATAGATAGACTTGAATTGGATTTCGCAGAAGGCCTCGCTTCCGCTTTTTTTAGAATCTGCCAGCGAAGATAAAAAGGCATTCTGACAGCAGTCTCTGATATTTACGAGAATATTTTTTTCGATGGATTTGAGATGGTCTCTGTCGGTAGAGAGTTCTCTACAGAATTCCTCGTTTACGCGGATGATTTCTACTTTTGTACCTGTCCATTCAATTATTGCCGCGCCTCCAACAAAGCTATTGAAAAGAAGTGCCTTTTGATTTGTGGCATCCAGAAAATCTATGGAATAATATTCAGGCTGAATGTCTTCTAAGTGACCGACAGAGTCTTCTGTCAGATTTGCTGATGGAACAAAAGTAAGCAGCTTTTCAAATTCGTCCACAGGCATTGGTTTTCCAAAATAATAGCCCTGCATGAAAAAGCAGCCGATGCTTTTTAGATATTCTGCCTGGGATTTGGATTCGATTCCTTCTGCAATGACTGGAATCTGCAGCCAGCTTGCCATTCTTACGATTGAACTCAGAATGCTGCCACTTCGGGAAGAATTGTTCTGTTCGGTTGCAGTGGCGTTTCTGATAAATTTCATGTCCAGCTTTAGAACATCGACAGGAACATCCTTTAAGGTGTTGAGAGAAGAATAGCCGGAACCAAAATCGTCCATTTCTACTTGAAAGCCCAGAGCCTGGAGATCTTGAACAACTTTTATAAGCTGGTCCGGGTTTTCCATGTAGGCGGATTCAGTAATTTCAAGTCGGATATCCGACGGCATAAGCTCATATTTCTTTATTAGTGAAGAAAATACATCTGGGAGATTAAGTTCATAGATATCTCGTCGGCTGATATTTACTGACACAGGGACTGGATTGAGGTGCTGTTCTTTCCATTGATGGAGGAGAATGGCAACATGTTCCCACATGTATAAATCAAGGCGGGTGATAAATCCGTTGTTTTCAAAAAATGGAATGAACTTGTCCGGGGAAATAAGGCCTTTTTCCGGATGAATCCAGCGCACAAGGGCTTCGGCGCCCATGAGGGAATTGGTTGCATAATCGTACTGGGGCTGCAGATAGACAGAAAACTGCTCCTGTTCAAGCGCTGTTACCATTTCTGATGCAAGAATCTGTTCGTCAAGGAGGTTTGTTTTTAAACTGTCATCATAGAAAGCGTGGTGTATATTGAAATTATTTTTTACGGAGTACAGGGCGATTAAGGCTCTGGAGAGGGCAAGATAGATATCTTCGTCATGGCTTTGGATTTTGTAGATACCCATGCGGAGGGTAAAGTACCAGTCGGGATAAAGCCATTGTAAGTGTTTGCGTAGAGTTTCGATTTCAATTTCTGGAGAAAACTCTTCTGAAATTGTGGAACAAATTGCAAAATGGTCACCACGGATATGACCGTAAGCGACGTTGTTTTCATAGGATAATTCCCGGATTTTTTGTCCGATTGCCTTTAGGAGAACGTTTCCTTCTTTAAAGGTGTAGTTTTCGTTAAAGGCTTTAAAATGGTCTATATCAAAGCGGAGAATATAAAAATCCTGGTCAGGGTTATCTTTTAATAACTGTTCTGTCTTTTTGATAAAGGCTTGTTCATTATAAATCTCGGTAATCGGATCTATTTCAAAGAGAATGCTTTTTTCTTCTTCGTAGTTTGTTTTGATTTTTTCAAACTGCTGGTTTTCAAGTTTGTGTCTTACAAGAATCTTGTTTAATTTGGCGATTATGAGACGGATTGATTCAAAAGGAATAATCTCTTCTATATGGTATGGAGAATTCAAAAGCTCCAGTTGAAGCTGCTCTTCTAAATGCTGAAAAACGCCGACAGAAGGAATCGAAATGCCTTCTAAAAGTTCAATCTGTCCTGATTCCACAAGAGACTGACTAAAGAGAATCAGATCAAACTCGTTCTTTAAGTGTCCCCTAAAATATTTAAAATTTTCGATGGATGTAATGGTATAGTCAAAAGAATCCTGAATTTCCGACATCGCAAAAATGTCTTTGAGAAAATTGTCATGTATAATAAGAATCTTGAATTCTTTCATATATAAACGCTATTTATATTTTAGCACGGAATGGGGGATATGCAACTTGAGACTTCAAGATAATTTATATAACTTCTCCCTAATCACCCGCATAATCTCCTTATCCGCCAGCGAATACTGTGCAAAACGTGCAGGCACAAAGGTGAGGGAAAAGGTACCGTCGGAATTGGCGGTAAATTGGGGAACCAGGTCTTCGGCTTTCTTTTCAAACATGAGCCAGCATCTGAGGTAGATAAAGTCTGGGCCGGTTGTGAGTTCTGGCTTTTGCTCCAGGGTGGTGACGAGAATGTCTTTTTTTAGGTTTACATCGCTTGTGGCAAACTGTTTTTCGGCTTCTTTTATGGCTTTAAAGAGATTGTAGGCGGCAAAAAGCTGTTCTTTGTCGCTGTCTGGGGTCTGGTCGTTTAAAATTAGATTATATTTTTTGAGTATTTCTTTGTTTTCTTCTTCTTCTTTTTCGTCCAGACGCTGATGGAGGATTTTATCTTCTTTTTTGAGAAAATCTGGTTCATTATGAACTTCGGAATGAAGGTATCTGGAAAATTTTGAAGAAAACTCTGAAAAGGCTTTTTGCATGTTTTCCGAAATATTCTTTTTATCAGACATATTTTAATTATAATCCACTTGTTTTCATTTGTACAATTTTGAAACAATCGATATACTCTAAAATATAATTAATTTTGGAACCACATGGGAGTATACGAATATGTCTGTTAAGGTTTTTATTGATGGAAAAGAGGGTACAACAGGTCTTAAAATTTTTGAACGATTTGCTAAGCGTTCTGATATTGAAATTTTGACAATTGATGATGAAAAACGAAAGGACCCTGTTGAAAAGGCAAAAATGATCAATGCATCTGATTATACTTTCTTGTGTTTGCCAGATGCTGCTGCAATCGAAAGTGCACAGTTGTGTACAAATCCTAACACCGTAATTATTGATGCTTCTACTGCTCATCGTACAAATCCTGACTGGGCATATGGATTCCCGGAACTTGATGCTTCTTTCCGTTCTAAAATTGAAAAATCAAACAGAATCGCTGTTCCTGGATGCTATGCAAGTGGTTTTATTGCTCTTGGATATCCACTTGTAAAGAGCGGAATTATGCCTTCTGATTATCCTGTTACAATTCATGCAGTTTCAGGATATTCTGGGGCTGGAAAAAAGGCAATCGCTCAGTACGAAGCAGAAGACCGCGATCCAGGTCTTGATTCTCCTCGTTTGTATGCACTTACTCAGGCTCACAAGCATTTGCCAGAAATGAAAAAGATTAGCGGTCTTGATTATGAACCTATTTTCAATCCTTATGTTTGCGATTATTTCCAGGGGATGACAGTTACTGTTGGCCTTCATTCTCGTCTTTTGGGTAAAAAGGTAACAGCTCATGATGTTTGGGAAATGATGAGCGAACACTACAAGGATGCTACTTTTGTAAAAGTTGCCGGCTTTATGGGCGAAGGTACTCTCCCAGAACAGTTTATTCCTGCTAATACTCTTGCCGGAACAAACAATATGCAGATTTTTGTATATGGAAATGATGACCGCATTATGCTTACAAGCCGATTTGATAACCTTGGTAAAGGTGCCAGCGGTGCTGCAGTTCAGTGTCTCAATATTCGCATGGGAATCGACGAAACAACAAGTTTAATTTAAGGATAAATATGAAGAAGATTTTAGCTGTTTTAGTTTTGTTAATTGCTCCTCTTGCAGGTATTTGTGCAGAAGAGAACGATTTTGATATCTATGATGACATTTCTTTTTCTGTTCCTTTGATTTGGAATTTACCTTTTAATGATGATGTTCTAAAGAGTTCAAATTTGGTTTGTTTTGGGGCTGGGTTTTCTACAACAACAATGATAAATGACTTTTGGGGTGTTTATCTTGGGTTTGACTTTTTCTGGCCTTTAAGTGGCCAGATTCAATTTCATGATGCTCCAAATCCTTCAAATGCTTCAAGAGAGGACTTGGGATATAAAGACTGGTTCGGATTTGATTTGCTTATCGGACCTACAATCAGACCTGTCTTTAATCATAAGATGGCCCTTATGTGTACTCCTGGGGTTTTATTCACCACAAGCACAGCAAGAAATTTGCCTGCATCGGGACATTTGTTGAACAGTACAGATACTTTGACATATGAACTTGTAACTTCTGATTATATGCTTGGAATCGGACTTAATAATGCACTTTTCTTGATTGGATACAAAGACGTCTACGTAAAACTTAGTGTTGATTTTAACTTTAGTTTTTACAGATGGAAAAGAAATGAATACAATATTATGGACAGAATTCCTGTTACAAAAATTGTAGAAGAATCTGATGGTCCAGGATTGTTCTTTGCTATAAAGCCTGCGGTTTCTCTTGGATTCAGACTTTAGAAAAAAATAAAAGATGTGGTTGCGGTCCCTGAGCTTATCGAAGTATCGCAACCACATTTTTTTATAAAACTGCGTTTAAGAATTGCTTTAAGCGATCGTTTTTAGGATTCTCAAAGATTTCTTCTGGAGTGCCTTCTGCACCTATAACACCATTTTCCATAAAGATAACACGGTTTGCAACTTCACGGGCAAAGCCCATTTCGTGAGTTACGACAACCATTGTCATGCCGTCAGCGGCAAGCTGTTTCATTACAGAAAGAACTTCGCCAACCAGTTCTGGGTCAAGGGCGCTTGTTGGTTCGTCAAACAAGATTGTCTTTGGTTCCATTGCGAGGGCGCGGGCAATTGCAACACGCTGCTGCTGTCCGCCGGAAAGATTTCCAGGGTAAGCGTCCAGCTTGTCACCGAGACCTACACGCTGTAATAATTCGATGCCTTTCTTTTCAGCTTCTTCACGAGATTTTCCAAGTACTTTCATTGGAGCAATCATAGTGTTTTCGAGAGCTGTCTTATGTGGAAAGAGATTGAATTTCTGGAATACCATACCAACTTCGAGAAGAATATTTCTTCTCTGTTTTGAGTTGATTTTGAGTTTGCGTACTCCATTTTCATATTGAGTAAGAAGTTTTTCTTCAATATAAATTGAACCGTTGTTGATGTGTTCCAGATGAATTAATGAACGAAGGAATGTGGATTTTCCGGAACCACTTGGTCCAATGATACAAACTACTTCTTTTGGTTTTACAGCTACCGATACGCCTTTTAAAACGTTGAGGCTGCCAAATGAAACCTTGATGTTTTCTGCACGAATCATGTCCATATTGTTCACCTCTTATTAAGCGTATGTGTTTTTCTTTTCCAGCCAGTGGAAGAAAACTGTAAACACTGCAGTGATAATCAAATAAAGGATCATTGCAGGAATATAAACCAATGAAGAGCCTGTTGAAGATTGAATGCTTCTTGTTACCTTTGTGATATCAGCAAGGGCGATAATAGAAACTAGAGAAGCATCTTTTAACATCATGATAAATTCGTTTCCAACAGGAGGAATAAGACGTTTAACCGACTGTGGAAGAATAATCATTTTCATTGTCTGGAAATAGCTCAGACCGAGTACTTTTCCAGCTTCCATCTGACCTTTATCGATTGACTGAATTGCAGAACGGAAGATTTCGCTGCAGTATGCACCGCTGTTTAGGGCAAAGGCAATAAATGCAGCGAGGAATTTATTGTTAATTGTTAAGGCTTCGTTAATTTCTGGAAGTCCGTAGTAAACAAAGTAAAGCTGCATAAGCAAAGGTGTTCCTCGGAAAAAGAAAACATAGGCTTTGCTTAAAGATTTGAGTACTTTGTGTTTAGACATTGTTCCGAGAGCAAGGAGAACTCCAAGTACAAGTCCTGCAAGAACAGAAACCAGTGTAAGAGAAATTGTAATTCTTGCTCCGTTTAAAAGTGGTGGAAGCCAGCTTAAAATCTTTTGCATAGTTTTAATTATTTAATGCTGTCAGAAAGATCCATTGCAAAAACTTTGTTGTAAAGTTCTTTCATTGTGCCGTCGTTTTTGATTTCTTCTAGAGTTGCGTTAATTTTTTCAAGAAGAACTGAGTTTCCTTTTTTTACACAGATACCAAAGTATTCATCTGGTTCACCGAGCCATACAGACTTGAATGGTGAATCTTCTGCTGCAAGGTAGTCAACTGCAACAAGGTTGTCACTTACAACAACGTCAATTCTCTTAAGGCGAAGATCGTCATAAGCGTTCATAACTTTGTCATAACCGCTTTCTTCATATTTGAAGTTTTCTTCTTTTGCGTGTTTTTTTGTGTAGAAGTCAGAAGTTGTTTCTGCCTGGTAACCTACTTTAAGGCCTTTGATGTCAGAGAATTTTGTAATGTTGAGTGGAGAGTCCTTGCGAACTACGATTGTCTGTCCGTTTCCTACATATGGTGTAGAAAAATCGAAAGACTGAAGGCGTTCTTCTGTGATTGTGGCTGCAGACATTACAACATCATAGCGGTTTGTGTTAAGGCCGGCAAAAATTCCGTCCCATGCTGTATCGATGAATACTGGTTCAAGATCAAGGCGTTTTGCGATTTCTTTTGCAAGTTCAATGTCGAAGCCTGCAGGAGTTTTTCCGTCTTCTTCAAAGTATTCCATCGGTGGGTAACCGATTTCCATACCAACCATAAACTTACCTTTCTGTACGGTGAATTCACCTTTTTCTACTTTTTTAGAACAACCTGTGAGTGCAAGTGCTATAACAGCGGCTGAAAGAATTGTGATAATCTTTTTCATAT
>JAFNQK010000170.1 GCA_017386165.1 Treponema sp. | reverse complement strand
GGACAGCCTGATTATTTTTGATGAGATTCAGGAAGTTCCGCGAGCACTTTCGAGTTTAAAGTATTTTTGCGAGAATGCTCCCGAATATTCAGTAATCGCAGCCGGAAGCCAGATGGGAGTCGCCCTGCACAATGGGACGAGCTTTCCTGTGGGCAAAGTTGATTTGATGACGCTTTATCCGTTTTCATTCGTTGAATTTCTTATGGCATGCGGAAACGAACAGATGGTCTCAGTTTTGGAATCCGGTGACTGGCCGTTGATTACCGCATTAAAATCAAAATTCATTTCGCTGATGAAAGAGTATTTTTATGTTGGCGGAATGCCCCAGGCGCTCCAAACTTTCATCGATGAGCAGGATTGGTTCAAGGTCCGTGAGGTCCAGGAAAATCTTTTGGAAGTGTATGCACAGGATTTTTCAAAGCACGCATCAGGCATGCTCAGTACCCGCCTGAAACAGGTCTGGACATCTTTACCGGCACAGCTTTCAAAGGAAAACAAAAAATTCATGTACGGGCAGGTAAAAAAAGGTGCTCGTGCGAAAGATTTTGAACTTGCCATCCAGTGGCTGTCCGACTGCGGCCTTATCCATCTTGTCCACAGCATCTCAAAACCGGGCTACCCCTTGAAGGCTTACGAGGAACTTGATTCCTTTAAGATTTACATGAATGACGTGGGACTTTTATGCGCGCTCGGCAACACTGACATAAAAACAATTTTGGACGACAATTCTTTTTTCGTGGAGTTCAAGGGAGCCGTAACCGAGCAATATGTGCTGCAGCAGATTCTTTCATGCACCGACTTCAAGCCCTTTTATTATTCGTCGCCAAATTCCTCCGGCGAAATAGATTTTATGATTCAGATGGAAGGTCAGATTGTTCCAATCGAAGTAAAATCCGCAGAAAATCTTCAGGCAAAAAGTCTGAAGGCATTCCATCAGAAATACGGCAACCGTTTTTCCGTGCGGACTTCCCTCTCCGATTTTAGGCGTGATGACTGGCTCACAAACATTCCGCTCTATGCCATTCCTTTTATAGGGAACTTTGCCCTTATTTAAATCACATCAAAAAAAAAAATTCAAAAAAGTGCGTAAAACTCACTGAAAACCGTGCGTTCACACTCACACGGACTTCTTTTTATGTGATAGGATTCCATCATAATCATCTCGCTTCGGTGAGTGGTAAACATAATTATTTGGAGGAAACTTTATGAAAAAGTTACTTAACGTATTGGGCGTGCTGCTGGCTCTTGCGGCAGTGGGATTTGGATTTGTGTCTTGTGACAATGATGTTTCTGGTGTTTCTGGCGGCCGGGCAATAACAGCCTTTACTGCCGAGCAGAATGGAGAGGCCATTACTTTTAAGTGGAAGGTAAGAGGCGTATCTGACAATGATATCCGTTATTTTAGGATATATTGTAATGGGGATAATTGGGAGCAGGTCGGCTACGGGGAGTTGGAGAAAGACGGTGCTTGGTTTGTTTATTCAGCCACCCGGGACAGTTTGGCATAGAAACTTCCGGTCAATATGAGGCACGTTCGTATGGCGATTCATATGCCGGAGGTCTATGGGATGCCACTACTAATGGCTATGCTAAATGCACGTTTGATTACACCGCCCCAGCAAGCGTTGAGTAAAAAATGACATTCGTCGCCCGCTTTGTTTCAGACATTGCGGGTCGTAATCGGTACATCACAGGCTTACCGTCATCCGGCGGGTCTGTGGTGGTTGGTTTTAAAATATTTCTATGGATAAAATGATGAAAAAG
>JAFNQK010000169.1 GCA_017386165.1 Treponema sp. | reverse complement strand
TCAAGCTTTGGAACAGGAAAAGTCGCAGCTTTTGGATCTCCCTGCTTGGCAAGATTATCGATGATAACTCCTCCCGGGTAACCAAGTCCGTAGAATTTTGAAACCTTATCAAAGGCTTCTCCTACAGAGTCATCAACGGTTGTTCCAAGTACTTCTAAATCATCAAATCCGTTTACTTTACAAATAATGGAGTGGCCGCCGCTTACCAAAAGCCCAAGATATGGATAAGGAATATCATTCTGAAGATGAGCGGCATACATATGACCAAGCATATGATTTACCGCGATAAAAGGTTTATTACATGCCCAGGCAAGAGTTTTTCCATAAGTAAGACCAACAAGGAGGGACCCCATCAAACCAGGACGGTTAGTGGCCGCAACGGCGTCGATATCATCCATTGTCATATGAGCTTCTTCGAGAGCCTGCTTAACAACCGGCAAAATCCATTCAGCGTGCTTGCGGCTTGCAATCTCAGGAACAACTCCCTTATAAATCTGATGAAAAGGAATTTGAGTTGCAACAACATTACTGATAATATTGCGGCCATCTTCGACAATTGCAGCCGCTGTTTCGTCACAAGAAGATTCAATACCTAAAACACGCATAGTTTTTCCTATTAATATGGAGTAATCATTGCTCCGGATTTAGACACAGTTGTAAAAGTATACCCTTTCTGTTTTAAGAGGGGATACAATTCTGTAAGAACTGCCGGCAAAATATCAGCAGACCAGACATGCCCAATCATTATAACTGAGCCGTTTTTATTTGCAATAGCAAGGCCTTTTAGAACCTCAGAAATTATATTCTCACGGGTCTTCTGGTTATCCAGAAAAATATTTCTTTCATAATATGAATATCCAAGAGCGCTTGCAACGGCAGGAACCGCAGTATCTTTATTTGTTCTTGAATCCAGAAAGAAAACTCCGTAGTCACTGCAAACCTTGAGAACATAACACATCTGCTCAGCGTTGGCAGTAATTTTTGAACCTTCATGATTGTTGATTCCTGCAACAGGCCCTACTTCGTTGAGATTCTGAAAAAGAACAGAACGAATATCGTCTTCGGTCATTTCGGGAGTGATTGCCCCCTGACCAGGATTTACATTCAGGTTTACGGCCTGCATCGGCTGATGAAGCATTACTTCGTTTCCGGTTGCACGAACTCTTACGCTCGCCTCTTTAGAATGAACAAGGCGCGGCAAAACGGCAACAGTTACAGGGAAAGGAACCGCAAGACATTTTTCAAGCTGAGCCATATTCTGACCGCCGTCATCGTAAATGATTGCGATTTTGGCACCGTTTTTGGCATATGGAATTGAATCAAGAGGTTTGTTCTTTGTTGTCGTAGAAGTTGAAGAAGGATCCGATGTGCTTGATGAAACAGAAGCCGGCGCAGGAGAAACAGCTGAAGTATCCGGAGCCGATACAGAGGCAACAGAAGCAGATGAAACCGATTTTGCTGTAGTAGTAGAAGTAGAAGCGTTTGTAGAAGAAGCCGATGAACTTGAAGATGAAGTCTTCTTGTTAGAAGGCTCCTTATTGGAAGAAACTTTATTAGAAGATGACTTATTAGAAGCAGTTTTATTCTGTTTTTTAGAAGAAGATGTCTGCTGAGTTTTTTCTACCTTGACTACATTAGTATCAGGCTTAGAAGAACCGCCGATTTTTCCGCCGGATACAAGAGCTGTATTAAATAGAAGCATTGCGGTAAAAATACCAACGAGGACAGCAATAATAACAACAAGAGAATTCTTTGAAATTGTGACTGTTGATTTGGATTTTTTTGAGGACTTTCGTTTTTTACCAGATGAAGATTTTCTTGTCTGAGCCATAACTTTTGATGATTTAATTTTAGTGATATAGATACTTAATGTCTAGAATGAAAAAAAGGATAAACCCTCTCCTACAAATGTACCTCTCCATCAGTACAAATGCAGGGTCTGGCAATGCCAGGATAAATCTCTCCAATGTCAGCGAACCGTAAATATATCTTTACGAAAATCTTAAGAATTAAAACTTTTTTAAATCAAACTCTCCGGTCTAAACTCTCTCTCGCTTAAACCCTTTCCGGATAAACTCTCCGAACTCTCTCCTGACTCTCTCCGTCAAAACTCTCTGATAATCTTTTTGCAATAAGTGTGCCAACTTTTATATTTTTAGATGGTAAACAAAAAGTTATTCAAAACAGCTCAAATAAAAGTTTTTGTTATATTCTTACTCAACCTAGTAATCAAATTGTAATAATTTTTACACCCACAATGTATTTTATTGTATACTATATTGATTACCTAGTATTATTTTGTATACCACTACACCCTTTTATACCATATATACCACCCAGTATACCATATCCAAATTAAAAATATACCCAATAAAATACCATCTGTCAGTCACTCGACCACACTATTCTATTTCAGTATAATATATGCAATTTTATAAAATAAAGGAAAATTTCTATGTATATTACCTGTTTAGACCTCGAAGGAGTTTTGGTTCCTGAAATCTGGATTGCATTTGCAGAAGAAACTGGGATTCCTGAATTAAAAAAGACTACTCGCGACGAGCCTGACTACGATAAATTGATGAAATACCGTATTCAAATCTTAAAGGAACACGGTCTCGGATTAAAAGAAATCCAGGAAACAATTGCAAAAATCGAACCACTCCCTGGTGCAAAAGAATTCTTAGACGAATTAAGAAGCTGTACACAGGCAATCATTTTAAGCGACACCTTTGACCAATTCGCTGCCCCACTTATGAAAAAACTTGGTATGCCCACAATCTTCTGTAACACCCTCGAAGTAAGCCCTACAGGTGAAATCACCGGCTACAAGATGCGCTGCGACAAGTCAAAATACACAACCGTAAAAGCACTTCAGTCCTGCGGTTTTGAAACAATCGCCAGCGGAGACAGCTTTAACGATTTAGGAATGATTCAGGCAAGTAAAGCCGGATTCCTTTTCCGCACAACAGATAAAATCAAGGCAGATTATCCTCAGTATCCTGCATTTACAGAATACTCAGAATTGCTCAACGCGATCAAAGAAGTAATCAGCAAATAAACAACTTTAATAAAGGCTGCTGAATAAGAAAAGTTTGCGGTGGTTTCGAGAGCCTCAACCGACGCAAACTCTCTTTTTTTGCAGCTTTTTTATTTTTTTGCAACTATTTTCTATATATTGTGTCTAATACTTTGTTATGAAAAGTCATAGTCTTTTATTCGTTTTAGTATTAGGTTTTATTGGTATTCTTGCATCCTGCAGGAATGATCTTATTCCAAGTCCTGTAATTGATGATATTACAAGCGGAATTTCGGCTAACACAACACTAGAAGCCCCGCACGATGTAAGCGCATCCCACGGACTTGCCGGCAAAGTTCACCTTACATGGGGAACAGTTTTAGGAGCCGTTCACTACAACATTTATTCTGCAAACGACGCCTACAGCACCATGGTTCAGATCGGTGAAACAAAAGATTCGACATGTTCTTTTGATGCGGCAGAAAATGACGGTGTTACAAAGTATTATTGTATTGCTGCCGTTAACTATGACAAAAAAGTTTCCAAACTATCCAGCAAGGCTTACGGTTCAACACTTGCAAAGCCAATTATTGATTCCATCGAACAGATTGAAGGCGGAAACAGTGTAAAAGTTCACTGGTACATGGATAACTGTAAAGAAACAACTTATCTCAGCAAAGTTTTATATCAGATCGACTGCTACGACGCAGATAAAAAGCCTGTAAAAGAACTCACTGCCTCAGGCGAAACCACAAGCATCATCTTTGAAGGCCTTGAACCAAGCACAAACTACTTCTTTAAGGTTATCGCTTATACAGACAGCAACCAGGACAGCACAGTAGAAAGCGACATGCTTGATCAGGAAACTGCACACAAGCTTATTCCAAATCCTGTAGACAATTTTGAAATCAAAAAAGGACAAAGCACACAGGAAATCGTTTTAAGCTGGGATCTTCCGGACTTTGTAGACTTTAGACTTTCACAAGATTCTTACGAAAGCCATCCTGTTTACTTTACTCTTGAACGAAAAGAAATCGACGCTCCAGACTCTGAATATCAGAAGATTGCAAATTACATCGGTTCACAGATTCCAAACACAATCAATTCTGACGAAGCTCTTGCAGAAGCTGCAAACAACAAGCTTTTCTACTTTGACTTAATTAACGAAGCAGACCCTCTAAACTCTTCAAATATCAGTGTTATTCCAAGCACAGACGCAACTTTGCAGAATACAAACTACCCTAACTATATCCCAACCAGTAAAATCTTCTTTACTGATACAAACGGAATTGAACGAGGTGTTCAGTATTCATACCGCATTCAGTCTTATGTTGATGACGCAGGAACAAGCATTATTTCATCAGCTACAACTCAGGTTACAGACACTGGCTGGCTCATCGGTAATGCTACAATCAAAGCAAAGGCAGAATACACATCAGACTTAGAAGACGAATTTAAAATCGTTGACATCAAAGTAAACTTTACAATTGACTTTGAAGACTTTGGTCTCACAGACGGCTACAACTATATTCTCACAAGTACAAAAACAGGTTTTGCCGACGGTGCAGCTCCAGAACCTGAAACATTAATGAGAATTACCCCTTCGCTAAACACAATCAAAAACTATCAGACAGACTTTTCTAGCGACGATCTATCTGATGATAATATTGCTTCAGTTGAAGGATATTACAAATACACACTTTACATTGCTCCAGTTGGAACAAGCGATATTCCAGCAGCAGACCAGTACTTTATTAAAGCAGAATCTCCAAACGCAATCACAGTTACAAATGACAAGAGCTTAATGCCAACCGTTGAAAACTTTAGTGTAAAAGACGGTTATGCAAACAAGTTTGTTATTAGCTGGGATTACGATTCTAACTGTAGTTACACTTTGAGCTGGATTGACTACAAGAACAGCACAACAGAAGTAGATGATGCCCAGGCACAGACTCTGGCCCTGGATGCAAGTGCCCTGACATTGACACATCCAGATGCAGAAAGAACTGTAGCAACCTACGAACACGCAGCCCTTTCTGGCGAATGCCGTGCTTACACAATCATTGCAAATAACGGTTTTGAAGCTTCTAAAGAATATTTAGACGGAGAAGATCACACAATCGTAAGCTGTACCCTTGGAACTGTTAAGCCTGTGATGGCCGACGCAGATTACAGTAAAATCACAGTAACCTGGCCAAAAGTACAGAGAGCAAAAGCTGAAACAACTGACTTTACTGTAAAGGCTTATTACTCAGATGATTCTAACAAAGTTGATCTCATTAATAAATCTGAAGAAAGCGGAGTTACAACCGTAACATATAATGAAGAAACACAGCTCTATACTTGTGTAATCACAAAGCCAGAAGGATACAACGATGCAAGTAAGTCCGGAAAGGCTATTACACTTGAAGTAACAGCTACTTCTGACGACGACAGCCTTAGCCAAGACAACACTACAACTTGTGACTATACAGTTAAGACAATGGGACCTGCGATGACTGATACTGCAATCGGTGCAATACAGCACGACCGCATTTTGCTTAACTGGAAAAAGATACCGGATGCAAACGGCTATATTATCCACCGTATCAGATACACTGATGGAGCAGGAACTACTCCTGCCACTCAGACAGATACCTATTACTACGACGGTTCAAAGCTTTACATTCAGGGAGATGAAGTCAGCACAAACAGAGCTTCTGTAAACCTTGCAGGTAATACATACGAATTAAGAGACATTTATTATGAAGCAGAAGATTCTACCTCGTCATACCAGATTAACCAGGGAATGATCAGCTGGGGTCTCCCATACGGATACATTGTATTGCCATTGAAAAATGGAGGCACAAGCGATGACTTTATCTTTGACGGTAAAACCCTTACAGAAGAATCTGCTGTTGCATATACAAATATGACAGAAGACAAGTCTGCAACTTATGGTTATGGCTTGAACTTGTGGGCACGCAAGGCAGAAAACAATACAACCCAGACTATCGAATGGGACAAACCTTATTATGGAGATAAGCCACCTTATCTATACAGAAGAAATGCTGGAGAAGCAAAAAATGAATGGAAGAAGGTTAACGGAGCAGCATTCTCAGACACATCATTAAGCTACAAACCTAAAAAAGCAGTTACGGCTGATGAAATTGATGAAACTACTGAAGCTTATGAATATGTAATCGCTTACAAAGTAACAAGTGATACAATCATACTCCCTGAATCTCTTGTAAACAATGATTCAGTCGGATTAAGCAAACTTGATACTGAACATTATAGTTTTGTTACAAATGCACCAGAAAAAATGAATAAGGGCTATCTATTAGCTACTAATTTTAATGCTATGAACAATTCTGACCAAGACTATTATTCAGAAAAAGTAGTGTGGACTGAATGGGATTATTC
>JAFNQK010000168.1 GCA_017386165.1 Treponema sp. | reverse complement strand
GAATGTGGATAAATGATTACATTTTCTCCAGGTTCGATTCCTGCTGCAAGGTAGTCAATTACCAGCTGCTTGGTATTCTGACTGATTTCCTGATATGCATCGTGGTCTGTTAAAACCTGATAATCTGCAATTAAAATCATTGTAGGTACGCCTAGTTTAGAAAGACGTACACGATTCTGGAGGGAACCAAAATAATGTCCGATATGAAGGCGGCCTGTAGGACGGTCACCTGTCAAAACGCGGTATTTCTGTGGATTTTTCAATAAATCTTCTTCAAGTTTTTTACTTGTTTCAAGTGCAGCCTGATAAGTTGCGCTGTTAATTACTTCTGCCATATATTCCTCTTTATTTTGCTGAATAAGTCTGTTCTGCTAGGTTCAAAACCAGAGTTCCGACATCACTGATGTCACCTGGTCCGATTCCTGGAACAGTCATTGAAAATGAATACAAATATCCATTATTTGAATCAAACCACAAACAGACAGCGGCAATATTTCCGTCTTCTTTTGTGGCATATTTTACTTTTGCATCACATCCTGAAACTTTAGAATCATATTCTGTTTCCCATGTATACCAGTAGCCCGAAATATCTTTAAGTTCTTTTTCAGACTGCATACGGGCATTACAGTCACAGCCTTTCCAATTAAATGACATCTGTGCAATACTGTCTGAAATAATTGAATATGAAACTTCTTGTGATTCTGAAGGAACGATAAAAGCAAAACCTGCTTTTTCTAAATCCTCTGCAGTGCAGGCTTTAATAGGATTTGGCATACCAATAGTTCCTTTATTTTTATTATCAATACGACGACAAGAAATCATTGAAACCGACAATAAAATAGAAAAAATTACAAAAACCTTTTTCATAAAAAAAAATCTACCATTTTTTTGCATTTCTATCAATTATTTGAAATTTGTGATACATTAGCTTGCGGTAAAAAAAATGGAATTATCTGATTTTTTTAAATGGCTCGACAATTATTTAAATTTTGAAAAAACTCAGGCAAAAAATATTTTCTGGCTTGAATCAATGAAATTTCTCTGTGAAAAACTTGGAAATCCCCAGGATTTAATTCCATGTTTTCATGTGGCAGGTTCCAAAGGAAAAGGTTCCGTATCGGCGATGCTTGCAAGTATCATAAGAGAATCAGGCCACACCTGCGGGATTTATTCCAGTCCCCACATAACAGATTTTAGAGAAAGAATTACGTCTGCCGACGGCTTTTTTGAAGACAGCATTTATAAAGAAGCCGCAGATATTCTTACAAAACTCGTTGATTCTATTCCACTGGAAGAGCTTCCGGCAAAACGCCCCCTCACATGGTTTGAACTGGTCACAGTCTACGCCTTTTTGTGCTTTAAAATTGCAAAGGTCGATTATGTAATTTATGAAGTAGGCCTCGGCGGCCGGCTGGATTCAACAAATGTAGTAAAACCTCTTGCAAGCGTTCTTATGCCCATTGAGCTTGAACACACTGAATTCTTAGGTGATACAATAGAAAAGATTGCAGGAGAAAAAGCGGGAATCATAAAACCTGAAACAAAGGCCATCGTTTCTTTTCAGAATTATTCTGATGCAGAAAGAGTCTTTGAAAAGAAAGCAAAAGAATTAAAAGCCCCTATTATTTTTGTAAAAAATAAAATCCAAAATCTCCAGTTAAATTTTACAGAAAAGGGTCTGATGCAGCTTTCTATCACCTCGGATAATTCAAATATAAAAACAGAATTAAAGCTCTTAGGAAAGGTTCAGGCCCAGAATGCAGCAACAGCCTTTGTCACGATTAAAAACACCCTTCCTTTTATAACCGACAAACAGATTGAACAGGGGCTCTCAAAAGCCTTTTTGCCCGGAAGATTTGAAATATTTAATTCAAATATAATTTTAGACGGCGCACATACAGTTAAAAGTATCTCAAATACCCTTGATACAATGAAAAATCTTTTTCCAAATAAAAAATATCACCTTTTGTTTGCCTGTGCCGGGGACAAAGATATAGAAGACATTATTCCGCTATTTAAAGACATATTTCAAACTATCACTTTTACTCAGCCCTTGACAGTTCGCCATTGCGATGCAGAAAAAAATCTAGCCATTGCCACAAAAAATGGAATCAACGCACAGCTTGAAAGTGAACTTAAAAAGGCTTATATAACTCTAAAATCATCACTTAAAAATGACGATATTCTACTAGTAACAGGATCTTTTTATCTTGTCTCAGAAGTAAAACAAATAGAAGGTTAACTCAATGCGTTGCACAAAAGCAATTATCTATTCTGATAATTTAAGAAACAATATAAATGAAATCAAAAAAAATCTAAAACAAAATGTAAAACTTTGCTGTGCAGTTAAGGCAAACGGATACGGAAACGACGCTATCAATTCTGCAAAAATTGCAGTTGAAATGGGAGCAGAATATCTTGCAATCGCAACAGTAGATGAAGGAATCGAACTTAGAGAAGCAGGAATTAAAGCCGAATTACTTTTATTGTCTCCTTGTTGCCCTGATGAATATCCTCTTCTTGTAGAAAATCACATAACACCATTGGTTTTTGAAACTGAAGTTATTAAGAATCTGAACAAGGTTGTTTCAGATTTAAAGCATTCAAAACATCCTGTATTTTTAGCAGTTGATACAGGAATGGGAAGAATCGGCTGTTTAAGTGAAGAAGCCGCTTCGATTGCAAAAGAAATTGCTTCTTCCACAAGTCTGGAACTGGCAGGAATGATTACACATTTTGCAGTCAGCGACAGCATTACAAGCGAAAACATCGAATACACAAAAATGCAGTTTGAAAAATTTATTTCAGCCTGCGAATCCGTTAAAAAAGCAGGCATAAACCCGGGGATCAGAACCTGTGCCGCAAGTGCAGCTGCCATTGCTATGCCGGAATACCAGCTGGACATGGTTCGTCCGGGCATCATTCTTTACGGTTATTATGCAGATGAAGTTACAAAAGAATACCTTGCTTCAAAAAAGATTTCTCTAAACCTCAAACCTGTAATGCAGTTTGAAACAAAAGTTGCTTCTATCAGAAACTTTACTCCGGGGCGGTCTATTTCTTATGGAAGAACCTGGACCTGTAAAAAAGAAACTTTAATCGGGGTATTACCTGTTGGTTATGCAGACGGCCTTTTAAGAAGAAATTCTCCAGGACTTAAGGTAACAATCAACGGTAAAGCCTATCCGGTTGTTGGAAGAATCTGTATGGATCAGTGCATGATTGATCTCGGCCCGGACAATAAAGAAGTAAAATGCTGGGACACTGCAATAATTTTTGGACCAAAAGACTCCAAGTCTTCTAACGCAAGTCTTTTCGATGCTGATGATATCGCCAAAATGACAAATACAATCTCCTATGAAATTATGACAAGTCTTTCCAAGAGAGTAAAAAGAATTATTCAATAACTATATTGAGAATTAAATCCAAAAATGATAAAATCGATTTTGCATAAACTTTTTTTGGAGGGCTGTCCACGGACAGTTAGATTAACAATTTATGAAAAAATCAAAAGTTTCAAGTTTAGTTGCAATTACAGCAGGAGCCGCATTACTCATCTCATGTGCAACAACCTCAAATGTATCTAATAAAACCAGCAAATCAGATTCAGAATCTTTAATAGAAGTTGAAGAAACAGTTCCTGAAAAAGTAAGAAAGGAACCAAAGCCAATCGTAGTTCAGAACACATCAAATCAGAAAGAAACAGAATTTAAAGCTTTGCTTTCAAGCATCGAATTAAAAGTTGTTTCCGGACAGAATACAAAAAAAGTTATTTATCCGGGACAGGATTTTGCTTCTTCATATGTTCTTCTTGTAACAGATGCAAACGGTCCTAAAGCAGATGTAGAAATCACAGTTTCTTATCCTGCTTCCCGCTCTAACGACACTATTTCTTATGGTTCAGTACAGTTAAAAACTGACGCAGAAGGAAAAATCACCTTCAAGCCGGAACCATCTTCTATTGCTGTAAAAGATAAGGTAACTTTCTACCCTACACCAGTAAGCTCAACACCTGCTATCGTACAGGAAGCTTACAATGCAGCCGTAACTTCTCCATATATCATTAAATCAAACTATACAAAATGGCCTGGTGGAATTTTGTATGTATATGATTTCAACGAAAATGGTAAACCAACAACAAACAACTTTACCATGCTCCAGAATCTTAGAAATGCCGGAATTAATGCAGGTAACTGTCCTGTAAGCGATACATCATATTTTAATAAGTCAGTTAATGACTTGTATAAAGCTTGTATCGACATGACTTATGGTGAAATCAAAAATTCTGCAAGCTTCCTTATCATGGGTTCATTCAAGCACGCAGAGCCTGTAGTAGAAAATGCTGACAGCGCAACTGTTACAATGACCTGTGAAGTTACTTGCGTAGATATGAAATCATGCAATGTTTTGTATAAAACATCTGCAACAGAAACTGCAACTGATAAAACAAAATGGAATGCCGAACAAAAAGCAAAGAAAGCCCTGGCAGACAAGGTTTCCGAAGCAATAATTTACGGTATGTAAGGATATAAAAATGATTTATACAGATACTAGAGATTCAAGTGTTAAAACAGACTTTAGAACAGCAGTAATGGGTGGTATGAACCCTGCTACAGGTGGCTTGTATATTCCTGTAAGTTTTCCAAAACTTCCTTCTTCGTTTATCAACAAGAATCCAGAGCCGTCATTTAGAGACATCGCTTTTAATATGGCTAAGCCTTATGTTGAAGGTGAAATCCCAGACGAAGATTTGATGGCAATCATCCAGGATGCATATCCATTTACACCAAAAGTAGTTCCTGTAGACAGTCATTCTTATGTTCTTGAACTTTTCCACGGCCCAACCTGTGCATTCAAAGATTTTGGTGCACGCTTTATGGCTCGCGTAATGTCATACTTCAACAAATCAGAAAACGGAACTCTTCATATTCTTGTAGCAACTTCTGGTGATACAGGTTCTGCAGTTGGTTCTGCTTTCCACAATGTTCCAGGTCTTGATGTTACAATCCTTTATCCAGAAGGAAAAATTTCAAAGATTCAGGAAAAACAGCTTTCTACATTTACAGGAAACGTTCGTGCTCTTAAAGTAAAGGGTACTTTTGATGATTGTCAGAAGCTTGTAAAAACAGCATTTACAGACGCAGAACTCCGCAAGGAATTCCGTCTTTCTTCTGCTAACTCAATCAATATTTCAAGATTGCTCCCACAGAGCTTCTACTACATGTACTCTTCACTTGTAGTAAAGAACAGAGCACCTCTTGATTCAAAACTTGAAAATCCAGCAATTATCTCTATTGTTCCATCTGGAAACTTTGGAAACCTTACTTCTGGTCTTATCGCAAAAGAAATGGGTGCTCCAATTGCAGGTTTTGTTGCTGCAACAAACACAAATAGAACTATTCCTGACTGGATTGCAACTGGTGATTATAATCCACGACCTTCTGTTGAAACTTATGCAAATGCAATGGATGTTGGTGCACCAAGTAACTACGAACGCATCAAGGCTATGTATTCTCTTGAACAGGTTCGCCAGATGTTTGCTTCTTACTGGCTCGATAACAACGGAATCAAAGAAGCAATCACTGAATGTAATACAAAGAACGGCTATATCATTGATCCTCATGGAGCTATCGGTTGGAAAGCCTGGAATGATATCCGCAACGGTGGAATGAAAGACCTCGTAAACGGAAAAAAGGGCGATTACACAAAACCTGGACTTACAGCAAACGTTCCAGAATGGGCTAATCAGGTTGTAAACAATAATTCTGTTGGTATCATCCTTGAAACTGCACATCCTGCAAAATTCGGTTCAACTGTAAAAGACGCTATCGGTCGTGAACCTGCAATTCCAGAAAGCTTGCAGGCTGTTATGGAATTACCAGATCAGGCTATTCCAATGGAAAATGATTACGAACAGTTTAAGGCTTGGTTAAAAGCTAACCTTGCTAAATAAGACTTAAAAAAGCCTTTAAAATAGAAAAGGCTGAAAAGTATCGTCGGTTGAGGATTCGGTTACTGAGCTTGTCAAAATATCGAAACCACGATACTTTTCATCCTCTTTTTTTTATAATATTTATAACTAGTCAATAAAATTACGCTTTTTTAATTCAGCTAAAATCAAATCTACAATCTGTTCCGGATTATAATTTGCAGTATCAATAATTAAATCAGAAAAATCATATTTATTATTGTCGATATTATAAAGTTTTAAATATCGTTTGCTGTCTTCTGAATCACGCATTGAAGTGAAAGACTTAATCTGTTCCAGGTCACCTCCTTCACGGTTTAAGATGCGTTTAGCACGGGTATCATCGCTTGCATACAAATACACTTTGAGATCAGCTTCTTTGAGCATCCAGATTGCAAGACGGCTTCCAAGGACACAAGGTTCTGCACGGGCTAATTCAACCTGATGATTATCAACAAAGATGTCATAACTGTCATCTGTCTTGGCATTTTCAATTACCTGAGCAAGGGTCAAGCCCTTTTCCTGAGCCAATTGTCTGAAAGTGTAATTAATAAGTTTTACACCCAGTTTCTGTGATAAAAGTGTACTTACGGTTGTGTTTCCGCATCCAGATTTTCCACTTATTGCAACTCTTACAGGTTTTAATACATTCATATTTTACTCCACGTTCTTACTTTGTTCACGGATATTTTCAAGGGCATCTTTTGCTTTGATTACCATTGCACCAACTTCTGCAAACTGATTTTTACTTCCGATGGTATTGATTTCACGGTTGGCTTCTTGACAGATAAAATCAAGTTTTTTACCAGGAACAGGATTATTTGCAATTTCATCCCGAACAGCCTTTAAGTGACTATGAAGTCTTACAATTTCTTCGTTAATTGTATATTTTACAAGCAAGGCAGCAGTCTCTGTCATGATACGGTTCTGATCTGCTCCGTCACCCAAAAGTTCATTAAAGCGGGCTGTAATCTGAGATTTAAAAGCATCTTCCATCTTTGGCTGCCATTCCTTAAAGAAAGCAGCACAATTTTCAAGAACTGACAATTTTTCAAGAAGATCTTTTTTAAGGTTTTCGCCTTCTCTTTCTCTATCCAGAATAAACTTTTGATAAGATAAATCAAAAACAGGATCAACCATCTGCTTATATTTTTCGATATCATAAGTTTTGTTGATATTGAGAACCCCTGGCTGACTGATAATAATACTCAAAGGAATAGCATTTGCATCGTATCCGCAGGAATCCGCAACCTTTTTGATTGCCTGCATATAAGAAACGGCAGCACCTGTATCAGCAATAACTTCAGAATCGCTTTCGAGCTCCTTGATACGGATAAAAACATCGATTTTTCCGCGGACAACTTTTTCTGTTATCTTTGCACGATAATAAGACTCAAGCTGCGATAAATAAGGAGGAAGATTTATACTTAAATCCAAAAATCTTGAGTTTACAGATTTGATTTCAACAGAAACAACAGCTTTTTCGGTTGAAACTTCGTTATAAGAATATCCAGTCATGCTTGTCATTTTAAATTCTCCAGAACAGCTTTTCCTAATTTCCAGTTATCCCCGGCCCCCATTGTTACAAACAGATAACCGTCTGGATATTTAATAGAATCAAGCTCTTTATCAAGCTCAGTTAAAACATAATCTTTTGCATCAAGGATTTCTTCAAAATATGCAACATGAGAATTGTATTTTGAAGTTTCATCGAATAAAGTTTTGCCAGTGATTGAAAAATCTTTTGGATTTTCCCGGGCAGAACTATAGATTTTATGAAGAATTACAGTATCTGCAGAAGTAAAACTTGAAGCAAATTCCGAAAGCAGAGCCTGAGTTCTTGAATAAGTGTGGCTCATAAAGTCCACGATGATTTTTCTGCCTTTATAGAACTCTCTGTAACCTGCAAGAGTGGTTTTAACTGCTGTAGGATGATGACCGTAATCATCGATTACAACTACAGAGTTTCCTGATTTAGTAGTTCCCTTGCCTACAATTTCACTGCGACGCTTGCCGCCGCTAAAGGATTCAAGGCCTTTTTGAATATTTTCAACATATTCCAAAGGATTTTTGTTGTTTGTTCTCAATAATTCACAAGAAAGAGCGACAGCCGCAACGGCATCCCGAACTTCGTGCATTCCAGGAACCTTTAGGAAAAGTTCAAGACCGTTAAAAATATCCAGTGAAAAACAGTTCTTTTCATTCTGAACTTTTCCAAAAACAAGGTGATAATCTCCACTAGCATTTTCGCCGTATGGAATCAATTCAATGTCAGGTCTTTTTTTAGCAGCAATAGAAGCAGTTTCTACCGCACCTTCATCATCTGCACAATAAATCAACTGCCCTTTCTGTGGAAGCTTGCAAATATAATCGACAAAAGCGTCTCTGATATCATTATAGGTAGGATAATAATCCTGATGATCACTTTCTACGCTGGTTAAAATTATCTTTTGTGGAGCAAAAGACATAAAGTGGCGCTGGTATTCACAGGTTTCTGCCACAAAAATATTTCTTGAATCTTTAGAAAGATTTGAACTTGTGTAGGTACAGGTATTTCCAAAAGAATTGATTACACTTCCGGCAAGAACTTGAACAGGGAGATCAAGTTCCTTTAAGATGGTACCAGTCAAGCCTGTAGTAGAAGTCTTTCCGTGAACACCGCAGATACCGCAGGAATAAGCACGTTCACTGTACTGCCCCAATGCCTCTGTATACAAAAGACAAGGAACACCTTTTTTTACCGCCTGAATCAAATCAGGATTTTTATCTAATTTATAGGCACTTGAATAAACTACATATTGAACTTTATCAGTAATATTTTCTGAAGAAAACTTCATGGCATTTATGCCGAGTTTTTCAAGGATTTCGTCAGTATAAAATCGCTCAGAAACATCAGAACCGGTAACAACAGCCCCATTGTGAACAAAAATTTCAACAAGGGCAGCCATTCCGGTTCCTTTGATTCCAACAAAATGAATATGTACGCCTTTAAGACTCTGTGGTAATGATTGATTGCACATAAATATATTTTAATACAATATGGACAATCAATCAATTAAGAGCGCTATGTATGGGACTGAGATTACTCCCAGCTTACATAGTACACTAACTTAACCTTACCGTCAGAATCATCGATAGTCATTTCGCCTTTTTTTCTTCCATTCAAGCCAGAGTTATCAACAGTTACAGACTTGTTATCAGAAGTAACGGTCCATGTATCAGAGGTATAATCATAGACAAACTGGATTGAATTAGATCCAAGATTATCATCGTCTGTAGAATAATCCTTTTCCCAACACTGAAATTTAATACTTGCTGTATTATTCTGACCTCTTACAAAAGTACGTGTAAACTTCTTGGACCACTGTTCTGAAGGTTCAGATTTATTTGAATAAGAATCTGACTGAAAACTCCAGTATTTTTTATCTCCATCATCAAATTCTTTTGCGTGTCCACGCTCAACATTCAAAGAACTTAATGCAAATTCTGAAGAACTGAAAGTCCAGTAATAATCAGGATCCCATCCGCCGTCACGGTCATCTACAGCCTGGAAATATTGAGGATAGAAGGTTAAAGTTCCCTGACTGCTCTTTGCAGTAAGGAGGCCGGCAGTTCCTAATCTTTTTGACTGGAAAGAGTCTAGATTTTCACTTTCAGAATAAGCGTATAAAGAAATAACATAATATCTGCTTCCCATTCCATCAATCGTAAAGGAACCATTAGACATATTATTGTTCTTTTTATCTAT
>JAFNQK010000167.1 GCA_017386165.1 Treponema sp. | reverse complement strand
TTACATAAGCTGTACCAGATTTATATCCTTCTGTTGCAGTATACTTTGCTACTGTTGTTGAACCGATGCTAACCATTACATCGTTACCATCTTCATCAACACCTTCTTTAACCATCAACTTAGCAGTTGCCTGGTCATAAGACTGATCAAGACCAGTAACTGTAAATCCCTTAATATTCATCTTATTAAGAGCAGTTGTCTGATCAAGATAGTCTAACTGGTTTGTACAACTTGCGAGCAATAAAGAAGCTGCAGCTGTTACACCAGCAAAAATTTTAACCAATGATTTTTTCATTCTGCTTTCTCCTTATTTTTCACTCAAATTGTATTTTTCTGTTTCAGCATTGAAAGTAACAACATAATTCTGGTTTGCTTTTGGCATTACTGTCTGCAAAGAACCAAAGTTGTTGTCTTTTGCTTTAGGGAAGTTTGCAATTGTGTCATCATCTGCAGAGCAAACACCTTTTGCATCAAACATATATTCAATTGAATAGCTAGCACCCTTTGTGATTTCAAAGCGCTGGTTCTTTTTCTTTGTTTCAATTGTGATTTCATACAAACCTGTTGAAGAGTTGTATGTCATCAAAGTCAATGCAGGTTCTGAGTGGTCGTGCCAATCATCATCACCCCAACAGCAATAATACTGAATTAATTCAGGGTAAGTTTCTGAATATCTCATTTCGCAGCTTGCAAGGAAAAGACCTGCTAAAACTGCTAAAAAAGCTGTAAAAATCTTTTTCATTGTTATTCCTCCTCTACCTAAATTAGAGGTCCCACTGAAGACCGATGCGTGCTGCATAGTTGTTTGCATAATCTTTTACACCGTCTTTTGTGATATATGAGCTATATGGATCCATGCGATAGCCTGTTGGACCATCACCGAATTTAGCATATGGGTCCATACCGTACATAAACTGACAGTATACTGTTGGTTTAGCAAGAACAGAAAGCTTTTTGCAAACACCTGCATATACACCAAATGGACTGTATGGGATTGTTGAAGTAGATGTCATGTTCTTTGTACGAACGGCACCACCAAACTGTACTGTAATGTCTTTTGCCATTTTCCAGTTAGAAAGTACTGTGTTATACAAGAAGTCAGAATCTTTGTTATCGAAACCATAGATTACTTCTACGCTCTTAACGATGTCGTTAGAGAAATCCATAGAATATTTAAGACCGAGAGACTTAAGAGCAAACTGGCTCTTTCCAAATACACCAGTCTTTGCATCAGCTTCATTTGTATAGAAAGCCAATTTTGCATAACCGTCAAGTTTTGCAGGTACATACATCAATTCGTCAAAGTCGAGAGAGAAGTATGGTTTTGCCTTAATTTCCAATGTATCTTCTGAGTTATATGGAGACTTAAGAGCTTTATCCAAAGTCATCATAAGTTCTGGTTTGATACCAAGGTTCAAAGCTGAAGTTACGTTTCCGTTAACATTTGCATATACGCCCCAGTGGTTGAGATCACCAAGCTGGTCGCTGATATTTGTGTGTTCATCAGCACCTTCTTCTACGTACATCATTCCAGCCTGTTTACCACGAACTTCTACACCAACTGTTGCGCTAAGATCGTCGTTAGAATAGTTTACATCCAATACACCAGCGAGGTTTGCAAGAGCAGCAAGCTGAGTTACGCTTGAAAGGTCAGAAACGACTTCACCAACATCGCTTGTAGCAGGAATGAACTTAGAGACATAAGTTACACCGTCTACACGGCTAAGATCACCGTCACCATAGAGGTTGTACAATGCATTGAACTTAGCTGTAACTGGTCCAAATACACCTTTGTAACCAACGATGAAATCCTGTTCATAGCAGTGACCGAAGATTGTATCAAATGTTTTTCCAAGTGCTGTGTTGTACTGGAAGTTGATATCAGCAACTGAACCAAGGTTCAAGTTTACCCAACCGAAGAAACCGTACTGGCTACCTTTGCGGTCAGCACACTTGTTTGGGGCAAGAGCCAATTTGAGTGTACCAAATGGAAGCTGTTGAAGTTTGTTACCAAGTTCGAAGTAGTTGAAACCACCAAGCTGTTCGTAACCTGCTTCCCATTCCTTATCTACTGTAATCCAGTCGTTAATATTGTGTGGAGGAAGTTTTGCATATTTGTAACCTGTTGTCCAGTTTACATAATCAGATTCGAATCCCCATTTGAAATGTCCGAGGTATGTAGCAGCCTGTTTTTCACCATTGAACCATGAGATTGGATCACATACGAGATCTACACCCATATTCTTAAGACCTGTTACGATATCTTTTTCACCCTGTACATAGAGGTTCTGGAAGTCATCTTTTTCTGCAACTGCAACTTCGATGTACATAGGTACTTTTGGAAGAGCGTGTCCAGATACTTTTACATATGCCTTCATATTGATACCTGCAGTTTCGAGACCACTTGTTGTTTCGTTTGCGGCATCATCCTGAATATCAAATTTAGTCTGAGCACCAATCATTGCCCATGTCTGGAATTTAAGTTTTGGACCAGCAGCCTGTGCACCGCCACCACCAAGTGCATCAACGTCTACCAAACCGTTCAATCCGCCGAAACCGTCGTCGATTGTGTCTGGGGCTTTGATGTCGGCAGTCCAGTTGCCGTCAGAAATAAACTTGTACTTCATAGTGGTACCAGCAGGTACTACTTTTGTATAAGTCCAACCTTTGTCAGTTTTAGTCATTGGTTCAGCGCCATTCTGCCAATTGGTGAAGTCGCCGGCAATAACTACTTCAGCAGCACGTGGGTTACCATAGAAGAAAGTAACTTCGTACTTGCCGTTGTCAAGTTTTTTCACAGATACATCAGCAAAAATGCTTACTGATAGCATCAGGAAAACCGAGATGAAAGCGAATAATTTTTTCATCTTATCCTCCAATATTTTATATGCGCACTCTACCTAACGTTATATTAGATAGTGTACACCTTAACATTCTAATGCAAGTAAACTAGAAGTCAATAAAAATAATTAAAAATTTATGTAATTTTTTGGAGAATAAGATGTTTACACTTTCTTAAATTTCTTTAGCTAATTCTTCTACTTCTTCTATTGAAAGACCGATTGCAGTAGCAACTTGTTCGTGTGTCAGAACATTCATTTTTAAGAGATTTTTTGCATTTTCTACAGAAGTTTCCTTTGCTCCTTGTTCAAGACCTTGTTCAAGACCTTTTTCAAGGCCCGCATCATACGCATAAAGTTTTTCTCGTTCTAAATCCATATATTGCCTCTTCCATTGAATGTTCTTTTTGGCATCCGCAACAAGGTCCTGGATTTTGTCGGTAAAACTTGACTCACTTTTGTTCTGGATGACCATTTTAAGAAAAGCTCGCTGCTCTTCATTCTCTGTGATTTTATCACAGTTAGAAGTTATAAAAAAAGTGTGTAATGCTAGAATTTTTTTCCTTTTTTTTGCCGAAACCAACATGTTTTTGTCTATATACATATACGAGGTTAAAAATGGAAACTAATATTCATTCAAACAAAAGCTATGACGAACTTACTTTTGCGGATAACTTTTTATTCTGTAAGATTCTTGAAACAAATCCTGATTTATGTAAACAAATAATTGAACTTCTTTTGGATATTCAAATTGATCATCTGGAAATTCCACAATCAGAACTTGCAATGCAGGAAGCAATCGATTCTAAAAGTGTCAGATTCGATGTTTTTACAAAGAATGACAAACAAATCTTTGATCTGGAAATTCAAACCACCCAAAAGACAAACCTTCCACAAAGAGCCAGGTATTATCAGAGTATTATTGATGTAGACAACCTGAACAAAGGAACAAATTATTCAAAACTTAAACATACATATGTTATTTTTATTTGCACCAAGGACATTTTCAGCAAAGGTTTTCCGGTTTATTTTTTTGAAAACATATGCCGCGAAGATAATTCTCTTAAACTTAAAGACAAAACTTACAAAGTCTTTTTTAATGCATCTGCATATGCTAAAATAGAAAATAAAGAATTAAGAGAATTCTTTAAATTTCTGCTTGGCAAAGAAGCAACCACATCTCTTACAAAGACTCTTGCCGATAAGGTAGACATTGCCAAGAAAAATTCCACATGGAGGCACCTTTATATGACATGGCAACAGACTATTGATGAAGAAGTAGAAGCGATTGTTGAATCAATCGTTAAAGATGCATGTGAAAAGGCTAGTCAAAAAAGCATTGAGGATACTTCTGTGCAAAATGCGATTAATGCCTTAAAACTCGGTCTCTCCGTTGACCAAGTTGGTCAAATCACGGGATTACCAATTGAACGCATCAAAGAATTAAAAGAAGAATTATAAGTATTCATTGCTATGATAACATTAAGATTTACCAAGAATGCAATTCAGAAGCTATCTCCTGAATTAACAGCAAACTCAATCCCATCCAACAAATACTGTGACTGGTTTATTGATTTTATCGATTCTGGAGATAATTCTGCTTATTTGTTTACTAACGCTTATTCGATTTTTTCAATAGTTATTCCTGCAAAAAACATCAAAAGCGCAAAAGACTTTATTTCGCAATTCAAAGAAGAATTAAAATCCTATTTTTCTTTTAAGACTCTTGATAATTTATTTTCAGAATATATTGAACCCAATTTTTCAGATATTTCTTTTACCAAAACAAACAACCGCAGCGTTCTTGCCAGTATAAAAGGGCTCAAATACCGTGCCGAATGGGATCTTGAGGAAAGAATTGACTTGAACAATCAACTCAAGAGATTCAAGCTGAACGATTCATTAAACAAATATATTACAAAATGTGCAAACACAGGTTTTGACGATTACATCACTCCGGAACAAATCATCGATTCTGAAAAAATGAAGGAGACTGTACCAGAGGACACACCCCCTTCTGCCCCACAAACGACCCAATCTTCAAAACCTCATATCCCCGCAAAAGAAGTTTACCAGATCTATGCCGAACTTCTGGATTTTGAGCCAAAAATCTGGCGCCGGTTCTACATTTCTTCAGACATTACAATGGAAAAACTTGGCTTTGCGCTTATGAATATGTTCAATATGCATGGAGGACATCTTTTTAATTTTGAAATCGACATTCGCCCACAATTTGAAAAAGGCTTGTTAGCCCGAAAAGATGTAACAAAATCTCAAATTGAACAGTTTCTTTCACAAATCCCTCCCATTATGATAGAAAGTTACATCGATCCGGAAATGGACGCCAGCGATGACGAATTTTTCAAAAATAATTTAAAGCAAACTCCACCCCGTAGATACGACGCATCTACAACCAAAATCCGCAATATTCTCAAAAAAGATGATAGATGTACTTTTGTGTATGATTTTGGTGATAACTGGCGCTTCAATCTCGTTCTAGAGGACGAAAACGCCGACACAGGACTTTCCAAAGCAGAACTTCCTCGCGTAAAAGAAGGCAAAGGACTCGGAATAATCGAAGACTGCGGCGGAACAAGCGGCCTTGAATCAATCGTCAAAGCTTTTTCTACTAAAAAGGACGCCGACTACCAGGAATACAAAAACTGGCTCGAGACAGATTCTTTTGACATTACAAACTTTAATATGGAAGAAATCAATGATTCATTTAAGAGTTTTATGAGGTATATGAATCGACTTTATAATGAAGATAGAGAAGAGTTTTAGAAAGAAATACGGAATAAAGATTATTCTAACCCGCAATTTACGTGACTATAAAAATGCAGACATAATTGTTCAAACTCCTGAAACATTTTTAATTACCAATAAATATATATCATAAATCTTAAAATCTAGTCCTTCCCACAAAAAT
>JAFNQK010000166.1 GCA_017386165.1 Treponema sp. | reverse complement strand
GATTGTTAAGATCGATCCAGAATTGAACGTAATTTTGGTTCGTGGTGCTGTTCCAGGCAACAAAGACTGCACACTTATCGTGAAGTCCGCAGTAAAGAAGAACTAGGAGATTAGGATATGGAAAAGAAAGTATATTCAACTTCTGGAAAAGAACTGCGTACAATCACTCTTGATGATAAAGTATTCGGTCTTCCAGTAAATGATGATGTTATTTACTATGCTATTACAAATGAACTTGCTAATATGCGCGTTGGTACTGCTTGTACTAAAGGTCGTGCTGAAGTTCATGGTAGCAATGCTAAGCCATATAAGCAGAAGGGAACTGGTAATGCTCGCCGTGGTGATAAGAAGTCACCAATCATGGTTGGCGGTGGTACAATCTTTGGACCAAAACCACGCGATTTCAGCTATGCAATGCCTAAAAAAGCAAAGCGTCTTGCAATGAAATCAATTCTTTCTATGCAGGCACAGAGCGATAGATTTACAGTAGTAGAAGATTTTACTGTTGAAAGCGGTAAAACAAAGGACTTGGTAAAAGTTCTTAACAATTTTGCTAATGGCGAAAGAACTGTAATCATCCTTAAAGATGATGATGCAAAGATTAAGCAGGCTGGACGCAATATTCCAACATTGTCTTTCCTTTCATACAATCGTCTTAGAGCACATGATTTGTTCTACGCTCGCAAGATCGTAGTTCTTGAATCTGCTGTAAAAAATCTTTCAGATTTTTATGCTGAAGACAAGGAGGCTAAATAATGAATTATTCAGATATTCTTATTGAGCCTGTAGTTACAGAAAAGGCTAATGCTCTTCGTGAACAGAACAAGTACGTATTCATCGTACAGCCAACTGCAACTAAAACAGAAATAAAAGAAGCTGTAGCTAAACTTTTCAATGTAAAGGTTGTTAGCTGCACTACTATGAATGTTATGGGCAAACAGAAGAGACTTCGCGGTAAGCCAGGTTTCACAAGCTCATACAAGAAAGCTATTGTACGCCTTGCTGCTGGTGAAACAATCCAGGCATTTGAAGGTGTATAAGTTCGCGTAGACTAAGGGGAATAAAGAAATGGCTCTTAAAGTATATAAGCCAATGACTGCAGGTACACGCGGACGCGTTGACCTAGTCAGAGAAGAACTGACAACCGACAGACCCGAAAAAACTTTGGTGTCAGGTAAAAAGTCTAATGGTGGACGTGGCCAGGGTGGTCGTATTTCTGTACGTCATCAGGGTGGCGGTCATAAGAGACGCTATCGTGAGATAGATTTTAAGCGTGACAAGCACGGAATTCCAGGAACAGTTAAGACAATCGAATACGATCCTAACCGTTCAGCTAACATTGCATTGGTATTCTATGCTGATGGTGACAAGCGCTATATTATTGCACCAAAAGGTTTGAAAGTAGGACAGAAGATCATGTCTGGTGAAAATGCAACTCCAACTGTTGGAAATGCTCTCCCACTCGACAAGATTCCAGTAGGTTTTACTATTCATAACATCGAACTTACACTTGGTCGTGGTGGCCAGATGGTTCGTTCTGCTGGTGCAAGTGCACAGATTGCTGGTCGTGAAGGTGAATACGTAATCGTAAGACTTCCTTCAAGCGAAATGCGCAAAGTAAACGGCAAATGCTATGCTACAATCGGTGTTGTAGGTAACGAAGAACACATGAATGTACAGCTTGGTAAAGCCGGACATAAACGCTGGCTTGGTATCCGCCCTACTGTTCGCGGTATGGCTATGAACCCTGTTGATCACCCTCTTGGTGGTGGTGAAGGTGCTGGTAAAGGACGTAACCCTGTTACTCCATGGGGACAGCCTTGCAAAGGTTACAAAACTCGCAACAAGCGCAAGACATCAAGCAATTTTATTGTTTCACGTCGCAAGAAGTAGTTGCATAGGAGATAACTGTGTCAAGATCTGTTAGAAAAGGTCCTTTTGTAGAAGCAAGTCTTTACAAAAAGGTTCAAGCAATGAATAAAGAAGCAGACCGTAAGATGATTAAAACTTACTCACGCTGCTCTACAATCATACCTGAAATGGTAGGTAATACTATTTCTGTATACAATGGTAAATCATGGATCCCTGTATATGTTACAGAAAACTTGGTTGGTCACAAACTCGGTGAATTTGCTCCAACACGTACATATCACGGACATGGTGGTACAGACAAAACAGCTAAGGCTGAAAAATAATAGGTGGATATTATGGCTGAAAGAAAAGGTTATGTAGCCACAACTAAGTTCCTTATTGCTTCACCAACTAAGGTTCGTCCAGTTGCTAAATTGGTTAATCAGCAGCCTTGTACAAAGGCAATGGCAATTCTTGCTAATATGCCACAGAAAGGTGCTGGTCTTATCAGTGCAACTCTTAAATCAGCAATTGCAAATGCGCTGAATCAGAACAGTAAGCTTGATGAAGATATGCTTTACGTAAAAGAAATTAGAGTTGATGAAGGTCCAAGACTCAAGAGAGTTTGGTTCCGCGCACGTGGTCGTGCTGATCAGCTTTTGAAACGTATGTGTCATATTACCGTAATCGTTGACGAGAAAGCGGGGGAATAAAGTGGGTCAGAAAGTTAGTCCAATCGGTTTACGCTTAGGTGTAAACAAAACATGGCAGTCACGTTGGTATGCAGATTCTCGTGAATATGCAGATTTAGTTCTTGAAGATGTAAAAATCAGAAAGTTGGTTATGGATCTTCCAGAATGCAAAAACGCTGACATTGCTGAAATTGAAATCGTACGTCACCCACAGCGTGTTACAATCGTAATTCACACTGCTCGTCCGGGTGTTATTATTGGCGTTAAAGGTGCAACTATCGAAAAGATCAGCGCAGACATTCAGTCTCAGTTGACTAAGAAAGTTCAGATCAAGATTAAGGAAGTTAAGAGAGCAGATGTAAATGCTAGCTTGATTGCTCAGAATGTTGGTCGTCAGCTTGCAGGTCACGGTTCATTCCGTAAGGCTCTTAAGCAGGCTGTAAATAACGCTATGCGTGCTGGTGCACAGGGTATTAAGATTCGTCTTTCAGGTCGTCTTGGCGGTGCTGAAATGACTCGTACTGAAGAAATGAAGGAAGGACGTGTTCCACTTCATACACTTCGTGCAGACATTGACTATAGTACATACGAAGCTCACACAACATACGGTAAAATCGGTGTTAAAGTTTGGGTTTACAATGGTATGAACTATGGCATCGAACAGAACGAAGATGCTGGACAGATTGTTCGTAAGCCTCGACGTGATCGTTCTCAGCGCCCTGCAGATAAGGCTGAAAAATCAGAACCTTCTGCTAAGGAAAGGAGCTAAGTTATGCCACTAAGTCCTAAAAGAGTAGCACATCGTAAAGTGCAGCGTGGTAGAGAAAAGGGTAATGCTACACGCGACAACACAATTGACTTCGGTCAGATTGCTCTTGTTGCAATGGAACCAACTTGGTTAAGCGCTCGCGTAATTGAAGCAGCTCGTGTTGCTATCAACCGTAAGCTTGACCGTAAGGGACAGGTTTGGATTCGTGTTTTCCCAGATAAACCGATTTCAAAGAAACCTGCCGAAGTCCGCATGGGTAAGGGTAAAGGTGCCCCTGAATCATGGGCTGCCGTTATCAAACCAGGTATGATTTTGTTTGAAATTGCTGGAGTAGATTTGAAGCTCGCTCACAGAGCTTTGGAACTTGCTGCTGATAAGCTTCCAGTAATCACAAAAATCGCTTATAAGCCAACACAGGAATAAGGAGGAATAAGATGGCTGAATCAAAGAAAAAATCAGATAAAGAATTGTCTTATTCTGAACTTGTTGCAAAACGTGATGAGCTTAAAAAGAAGTACATGGATCTCCGTTTCAAGATGGTGATTTCTCATGTAGATAACCCAATGCAGAAACGTACAATGCGTCGCGAAATTGCACGCTTGAATACGTTCATCCAGCAGAAAGAAGCTGCTGGAGAAAACAAGTAGGAGCTGAACCGTGGAAGAAAAAACTGTTCAGGCTGTAAAGGCTACAAAACGTTCATTTGTAGGTATTGTAACAAGCGACAAGATGGATAAATCAATTGTTGTAACAGTTACAACTAAAAAAATGGATCGCCTTTACAAGAAATATGTTACTCGATCAAAGAAATATATGGCCCACGATGAATTGAACGATGCTCATATCGGTGACACAGTTCGTATCGTGGAATGCAGACCACTCAGCAAAAATAAGTGCTGGCGTCTTGCAGAAGTTGTAGAACGCGCTAAATAAGGTATAAGGGGTTAAATTATGATTCAGATGCAGTCATGTATGACAGTTGCTGATAACTCCGGTGCTAAGATCGCTCAGTGTATCAAAGTACTCGGTGGTTCACACCGCCGTTATGCCGGAATTGGCGACATCGTTGTAGTAGCTATTAAAGATGCTATTCCAACATCTACTATTAAAAAGGGTGCTGTTCAGAAGGCAGTAATCGTTCGTCAGGCAAAAGAATACCGCCGCCCAGATGGAACTTATATTCGTTTTGATGATAACGCTTGTGTTATCGTTGACGAAAACAAGAATCCTAAGGGAAAACGCATCTTTGGACCTGTTGCTCGTGAGCTTCGTGATATGGATTTCATGAAAATCGTATCTTTGGCTCCAGAGGTTCTCTAAGGAGTTATGGGTATGGATAAGAAATTCAAAATCCGTAAAGACGATACAGTAGAAGTACTTGCAGGTAAAGACAAGGGCAAACGTGGAACCGTTGTTCGTGTTATTACTAAAAAGGACGCTGTAATTGTTTCTGGTGTAAACATTGTTAAAAAGGCAATGAAAAAACGCAGCCAGCAGGATCAGGGTGGTATTGCTGAAATTGAAGCACCACTCAACATTTCAAATGTTGGTATCGTATGTAAAAAATGCGGTCGCCCTGTAAAAATTGGTTACAAGATGGACGGGGATAAGAAAGTTCGCGTTTGTCGCAAATGTGGAGATATACTGTAATGGCTAATTACGTACCTCGGCTTAAGAAAGTCTATAAGGACACTATCGCCCCTGAAATGGTTAAAGAATTTAACTATTCAACACCAATGCAGATCCCAGCTAT
>JAFNQK010000165.1 GCA_017386165.1 Treponema sp. | reverse complement strand
GATCTTCAGTCAATTTTTTCATTAACTGTTCGATAGACTCTCCTCTTTTTTTAAATTCGATTTCTTCTCTTCCCAAAGCATTAAACAATATATTTCTGAGCAGGTACCATTTTCATGGAATGCATTACCCACTCAAATACGGTTTTTCCGCCTAAATCCTTTAATGCTTTACCAGGGAGCCTTGTTGAGGAAATTCTACATTGAATAATAACTGCAAGATCTGTCATTTTATCTTCCCCCAGTTTTCTATTAAGTATTGGGCATCTATCTTAAATCTGTAGCGGCATTTTTCGACCCATTTTTTTGCATCCTTAAACTGACTTAAAGACTCAAATATTCCGCAAGAAGACCTAAATAAAAATGGAAGGAATGCCAGATTTGAAATCTCTGCATGATCAACTTTATAATTTGGAACAAGATTTTTCAGGTAAAAACGCAAATAACCGAGATCTGCCCGTACATCAGGTAATTCCGGTTCATTAATGTATTGAATTGATAATCTTGTTGAAATTTCAGTTTTTTCACCCCAGAGCCAGGAACGCAAAGCGAGATCTGCATTCTGCCAGTAAGGATTTTTGATTGTATAATCAAAACCACCTAAAAGAATAAACTTTTCGCGGTTGTAGATTGCCATATAATCCTTAGGCATAAGTGTCGGCATCAAATCAGATACTGTCATAGACGGAACAAATTTAAATTTTCCTCTAAAAGCCTGAGGTTCAATTGTAATAACTACACTTTCACCGTTACTTGTTGAAAATCTCGGAACAATACAATAAGAATCCGATTTAGTTATATTTTCGAACAGATTTTTTGTAAAAAAGTTTTGAGGAATATAAAGCTGGTCCCGTAAAACAATTACCCATTTGGAATCAGTTTCAGCCATACACATATTGATTAAATCGCCGTCTGTACAAGCTTCCTGTGGAATAATAAATTTTACGCTTGGAAAATGCGTTGTCATTTCTTCGAGATTAAAGCTGTCAGAATTTGGTTCTACAGATATGACATTTTTAAAACCGCAGGACACAAGATTTTCCAGTGTCTGCATTCTCAAATGACTTCCATTTGAATTAAGCAAAACAACTGAAATATTCAAAAGCTCCTGAGAAGTATTAATCTGTCCGCCAATTTCCATTCTGGAAATCTGATGTTCGCTAAAAGTTAAAGGTATAGTATTCATCGCATTTTCCACAATGTTCAGAGTAATTATTTTTAATCTGTGATTTTACTTCTGTGTCGGATTCTTTCCAGATTTCGTTCAAGTCCTGAGTAAAAGCATTTCCAATAATTTTTTTATCAAGAACTTCGCGACACAAAGGCACTCTTCCATCCGCCAGCACATTCAAATCGCGTCTTAAATGCCAGCATACATTTCTCACAAGTGGAGATAAATCTGCAGGCTTTTTATCAGGCAATACACCACAGAAAGTACTGTACTTCTGAATAATCACCTTTCCCTTTGAAGGGCTTTGAGGATTGCTCCAGTATCTGTAAAAGGTTTCTAATTCATCTTCATTTTCGTTGATACGTGTAAACTGCGGATAAACAGAACCTTCAAAATATTTAGATAAAACTTCATCTGCAAGCACCGCTTTATCATAGCCATAGTCAAGACCATTGATTTTCTGATACATTTCTTTGGTTGCAGAGTCAATCTTTACAATCCATAAGATTTTTTCATAACCGTTAGTTCGTTCCGGATATTTAGAACAGATTTCATTGATTTTTTGAGCAAGAACTTCTGTTACCTTCTGGCCGTCAGTTTCAATCAAAACGCTGAGACCTGGATGAGAAAGAATTGCATCCACAAACGAAATCAAATCCGGATGTTCAAGAGCTTCTCCCCACAAAGAAAGAGAAACAACTGCTTTACGACTAAAATCTGCAATTTTATCAATCAAAGAAATAAAGTTTGTATGGTCAATAAAACTTCCATTAAAAACTGACTGACTAGCAGGTTCATAAATACTCTTCAGATTATTCTTTCCGCTAATCTGAATATTGTAATAAGAAGGAACAGTTTTTATACAATTAAGTTCCTGACTTGCTTTTTCACAAATTTCAAGAGCAGAATCCTTTTCAATATTTTTTGAAAGGAGCTCCTGGCAGCACAGCAAATTTGATTTAGATTCTGCGTTAAGATTAATTCTAAACAGCTTATAATCCTTTTCGCCGATTACGGTTTCAATTTCAAAAGAATTTATATCAAGCTTTATAAATTCAAATACAGAATCTCTTGTTACTCTTGTTTTTCCCATTTCTTTTATTTCAGCAAGTTTAGACAAAATTCCTGCCGTTTCTGCATCCAGCATTTCCGGACTCATTCCATTTAGATAACCGTCGGCGAACGTATACTCTGCATTGTATTCGATATGGTCAGAAATGATTTTATCTGTGAGTTCAGAATTTAATAAAGGCTGATCGGCATAAGCAAAAATTATTGACTTTGCATTTTTCTTTTGAGCTTCAAGACTCATATTGCTAAAAAGATCCTGCAGGGTCCAGTTATCCAAACCCAATATTTGAGAATCTATTTCAGCCTGATTAATTGCTTCCCGTGCTTTATCGGCAATAGAATTATTGCAAAAAAGAACAAAATCAGCTTTATGTTCGGCACAGGTTTTCTTAGCCCACAAAAGAGAGCGGTCAAAAGCCGAGAGAGAATTAAAACATTTGTCAAAAATATGTTCAGATTTAGAATCTGCAAATAAAATTACAAGAGTATTCATCCCTTTGAATATCGGCTAACCGTTGAACAAGTTTAATTGAATGTATAAAATTATTATATGAACACGCCTTTTGCAGTATCAGAAAAAGTTTTTTCGGTAACAGAAATTACAAATATCATCAAAGATTTATTAGAAAACTCAATTCCACAGATTGTAGTAGAAGGAGAAATCTCCAACTGCAAAAGAAATCCATCCGGTCATATTTATTTAACCCTCAAAGATAATGCATCTCAATTAAGTGCAGTTATTTTCCGAAGTGCCGCTTACTACCTTAAGTTTGACCCAAAAGACGGACAAAAGGTTCAGTGTACCGGAAAATTATCTGTCTACGGCCCACAGGGAAAATACCAGTTTGTAATTACCAAAATGGAAGTCGCAGGTGAAGGCGCAATCTTAAAAATGCTAGACGAACGCAAACGCCGTCTTTACGCAGAAGGACTTTTTGATGAAAGCCGGAAAAAGACCTTGCCTTCCTTTCCTCAAACTATAGGCGTAGTTACAAGTCCAACAGGTGCTGCCCTAAGAGATATTCTGCAGATTACAAAAAGAAGAAACCCCTGCGTTTCAGTAGTGGTTTTACCTGCCATTGTACAGGGCACAGAAGCCGCTCCATCAATTGTAAGACAAATCAGATGCGCGAACGAATACAATCTTTGTGATGTATTGATTGTGGGGCGCGGTGGAGGCTCAATCGAGGACCTTCTCCCTTTTAGTGAAGAAGAAGTTGTCCGGGCAGTGGCAGACAGTAAAATTCCTGTAATTTCTGCAGTAGGCCATGAGATTGACTTTGCAATCAGCGATTTTGCCGCAGACAGACGTGCCCCAACCCCTTCTGCCGCTGCGGAACTGGCTGTCCCACAATTATGTGACATTAAAAACAAACTCAATCAGCATGAAAAAGACTTTTTTGTTTCAGCCAATAATATTACTCAAAAATACCGCTTGATGATTCATTCTTTTAAACCTGAAAATCTCGAATCTCAGTTCAGAAGAATCATTGAACCGATTAATTTTAAGTTAGACAATGCAATCACAAGCCTTTTTGACAGCATCAATCAAAAAATAAAGGATACAAAACAAAAAATCACTACAGCTGTTTCCACTCTTGAAAACTGCAGTCCTGACACTATTCTCAAAAGAGGATACGCAATGGTACGCATAAAAGAAAATGGCGAAATTGTCACAAAAGCTGACAAAGGCCTCGTAGGACAACAAATAGAAATAATTCCCGCCTCAGGAAAAATCACAGCAACAGTAGATAACATAGAATAAGGATTAATAAATGAAGAACTTTGAAGAAAAATTATCACGATTAGAAGAACTTTCACAGGATATTAAAAGATCCGACATTTCTCTAGAAGATGCATTAAAAGATTTTGAAGAAGGCATTAAACTTGCCCGGGGTATGGAATCAGAACTGGATAAAATTCAGGGAAAAATCCAGATCCTTATGAACCAGCCAGATTCTATAAATCAGGAATCACCAGAACTTTCACTTTTTTCTGGTCTTGGACAGGATGGAACAGAAGGAGAACCTCTACAAGGAACCAGACAATAATGAGCAAAAATAATCCAATCAGATCCTTAAGTCCAGAAGTAGCCAGAAAAATTGCCGCCGGCGAAGTAATTGACCGCCCTGGTGCAATAATCCGAGAATTAATGGACAATGCAATTGACTCAGGAGCCTCAAAAATTACCGTCGAAATCTATCAGGGTGGAATCGAAAAAATCCGCGTTGTAGATAATGGAAACGGAATGACAAAAGAGGATCTTGAAAATTGTGCCCGTCCCCACGCCACAAGCAAAATATCAACCGAAGTAGATCTTTTAAATCTTTCAACTCTGGGATTCCGTGGCGAAGCTTTAGCCTCGATAGCAGCAGTCTGCCGTCTCAGCATTATTTCCGGCGGATATAAAATGCGTGCCAGCATTACAGAGGATCACCTGATTGAACCCGCTAGTGAATTACAGGGAACAATCGTCCAGGCTGAAGGTCTTTTTGAAAATTTTCCTGCAAGACGAGTCTTTTTAAAACGTCCTGCAAGCGAAGGAACAATCTGTAAATCTGTTTTTATCGAAAAATGCCTTGCCTATCCTCAAATCGCATTCAGATTTGTAAGTGACGGTCAGATAAAATTAAACTTACCTGAAAATCAAACCTTAATCGAACGCTATATTTCAGCAATGGAATTCGGCGCAAACAAAAATCTTTTCAGTTTAATTCATAAAGAAGATACGGACTGGTCTTTTGACATTGTAATCGGAGAACCAGGAATAAACAGACCAAATAAAAAAGATATTTTGATTTTTGTAAATGGCCGAAAAATTACAGAATTCTCTCTCCAGCAGGCAGTTGAATATGGCGGACAGGGATATTTCCCAAACGGAACCTTCCCTGTTGCTTCTGTATTTATCAAAATGAATCCATCTCTTGTGGACTTTAATATTCACCCTGCAAAAAAAGAAGTCAGATTCAAAGATATTTCAAGCCTTCACCACGGTATAAGCACTGCCGTAAAAAGTCATTTTATTGAATATACAAACCAGACTATAAAAGCTCCACTCTATCAAAAAGAAACTATTTCACAGCCGGAAGAACTCTTTAGTCCGGAATCACTTGCATCAAAAGCCCTCGGAATTACTACAACAGTTTCTATACCCTCTGTTTCTACACCTAGATTCAACGGTATATCAAGTTACAATATAAATCACACCTCCCGATTCGCAGAGCCGGCTTTTAAAATCTCAGATTCAGCTCCAAAATCCATAAATTCTAATGCTCAAAAAATCAAAGATTACATGAAAAAAGTAATTGATTCTTACACAGAATCTGATAACGCCGGTGATACCCCTCAAAAAAGCCCAGATTTAGGTTTATCCACACAAAAACAGCTTGCAGATAATTTTAAATACATCGGCTGTACTCTGGGAACTTTCATTCTTGCCGAGCAGAATAATACACTTTTTTTAATTGACCAGCACGCAGCTCACGAACGAATGATTTTTGACAGCATTTTAAATGACCAGTCAAAATGTCAAACCCTTCTGATTCCTTATGTAATAGAAACAAAGGACGAAACAGAAGACAAATACCTAGAATCAATAAAAGAAAATCTTAAAAAAATTGGATTTAACTGTACCAACACCGGCAGCGGAAAATGGAAAGTCACTACAATCCAGGAACGATGGAAAGGCTCTGAAAACGACCTTGAACACGCCCTTCTGGACAAAAAAGTCGCACCGCAAGATATTATCTATTCAATTGCAGCAATGACAGCCTGTAAAGCTGCCGTTAAAGACGGTTACAAACTGGACGACAACGCCGCAGAACAGATTGCAAAAGGTGCTCTTTTATTAAATGACCCGCACTGCCCTCACGGCCGTCCTGTTTATACAACAATTACAAGAGAAGAATTGTTCTCCCTTGTAAAACGCACATAAACGTTAAATTAATTTTTCAGACTTGAAAGCAGCATATCAACTTCAGACTTTCTGAAGGACGGCTGCTTAGTCTGAACAGTTATCAGGTACTTTTCAGCCCCCTCATTATCCTGCAAAGTCAGGCAAACTTTTCCAAGTTCAACATAAGCATCCCAGCAATCAGGTTTCATTCTCAAAAGTTCTATATAGGTAGTTTTAGCATTATCAAACTGACCGTCGCTGGCAAAGGCCTGAGCAAGATTATATCGGACATCATTATTCTTTGGATCCAGTCTCAAGGCATTCTGGAAATAAGTAACTGCATTCTTGTAGTCTTTCTTTGATAAATATGCACTACCGAGATTGTTATTTACTTCAAAGTTATTTTTATCCAGGGCATAAGCTCTTTCAAACATAGAAAGAGCCATATCTGTATCCTGAGGTGTAGAATTCATATACATAACCCCAAGATTTGTAAGAGTCTTTAAGTGATCGCTCTTAATCTGCAAAACTTCAGAATATTTTGAGATAGCTTCAAGAGTTTTTCCTGATTTATCCAGAAGCAAAGCATAATTGTAAATTATATTTGCCTTAGAGTTAGAATCTCTGATAATTCCGTAAGAATCGTAGGCTTTTTTTGCGTAATTCAAAGCATCCACAGTTTTCTTTTGTTCATATAAAACAGTAGACAAATTATAGTTTGTAAGAGGATCTTCTGTTCCAGCAGGAAGAAGAGCAAGAGACTGTCTAAAGGCATTTTCCGCTTCTGCAAACTTATTCATCTGATAATATGCAGAACCAAGTTCCTTGAGGGCCTCGCGGTTTGTATTATTGATTCTTACAACATTGAGATATGCAGTAACGGAACCAGAATAATCTCCAAGACGATAAAGAACACGACCTTCTTCAAGATAAGCCTTTTCATATCGGGTATCGATATCATGTGCCCGTCTAAATTCTGCAAGAGCACTCTTTGAATCATTCAATCTAAGGTTTGTAAGACCGAGATTATAGCGGGCAGGAGCAAAAACATTGTTCAACTGACATGCAGTAGTAAAGGACTGTTTTGCTTCTGTAAACTTTTTCATCATGTACTGAACACGGCCTAAATTATAATAGTAGAGATAATTCTTTCCATCGTAGGCAACCGCTTTAGAAAGGTATTCTGCGGCTTTTGGCCAGTCTTTCTTTTCATAAGCATCCATTGCCAGTATATACTGAGAAGAAGCATCTTTTGGCTCCTTATTGATTGCTTCCTGTGCATAAATTACTGCTGTGGACATGAGCTTCTTTTTATCTTCTGGGCTGGCAGCACTCTGACTTGCATCGTAGAGAGCACTTGCCATTTCTGAATATTTATTGGCGCTAAAAGCAGGTTCTCCGTCAGAAACAGGAAGAAGTGTTCTTGCCTTTTCAAAATGTTCTATCGCACCGTTATAATTTCCAGTTCCAAGACCAACTTTTCCCTGCTGGATTTCATCATTAACTGCATTCATTTCTTTTTTGAGAGCAGCGTTTTTCTTTGCAAGGGCTTCTTCGGCCGCCTTTTTTTCAGCCGCTTTTCTTGCCTCTTCCTTCTGGCGTTTTTCTTCTGCCGCTTTTGCAATTGCTTCTTCTTTTGCTCGCTTTTCTTCAAGAGCTTTCTGCTGCTTTCGGTTTTCTTCCTGACGGGCTTTTTCAAGCTCAGCCTGTTCTTTCTGCTGCTTTAAAAGCTCCTGCATTTCGCGACGATTTTTTTCTGCTTCTGCATTGGTCAAAGCAAGCTGATCCTTCATTGCCTGGTTATTTCTAAGAAGTTCTTCCTTCATGGATTCGAGAGAACTCTGGAGTCCGTCTGTATCAACATTGACATTTACGTTGCCATCAAAACCCGAGCCACCGCCTTGAGAATCCTTATTCTTTGCCTTTGCAGCGATAATTTCGTCCATCAAGGCAATCAGTTTTTTATCAGTTGGATTTTTCTGCAATAACTGTTCAAGTTTATCAAGAGCGCGGTCGTATTCCCCTTTCTGATAATACATCTGAACGATTGAAAGAGTATTATTTCGGGATTTACCAGAAGAACAGCCTCTTGCGCACAAAATAATGAGCAAAAGAACTAAAACCGCAGCACCACCGCAAACAATTTTTTTCTGTTTATTTGTAAGCTTAAAATTCCAGAAATGTTTTACTTCGTAAACAACTTTATTCCAAAATGTCTTAAAATCAAATTTTGCCATTTTTCTCACCTGTTAAATAGTTTATTCAAGTTCCGATTCGTAATCATAATCCAGAACATCTTCTGCTCCGGCAGTCATATTTGTTGTTTCAGTCTGCTGCAAAGAATTTGCAACATCTTCCAAAAGTTTTCTTCGTCTTTCTTCTTCCTGGGCTCTGAGTTCAGCTTCACGGGCAAGGCGTTCTGCTTCTTTTCTGGCCAATTCTTCCTGAAGACGACGGTTTTCTTCTTCGAGACGGCGCTGTTCTTCTGCAAGACGGGCCTCTTCTTCAATCTGATGCTGAATTTCTTCCTCAAGATATGAAATTAATTTTCGTATATTATCAGACTGAGGATCATCAGGAAGAACTTCCACGTATTTTTTATAATCCGGAAGGCATTCCTTATATTTTTTCATCATAAGACGGGAATTAGCTCTATTTAAAAGTGAATCATAAAATTCGGGAGAAGCTGCCAGTGCAAAAGAATAACAAGTTTCAGCAGTATCATAATCACCAGAGGCATAAGCAACATTTCCCTGATTGAAATACAAAAGCTTTTTATTGGATTGAGGAATTTTTCTTCCGCGCTCAAAAGCGTCCATGGATTTTTTATATTCACCAAGCTGAAAATACGCAAGACCAAGATAATTAAAGGTATCAGAAGAAACATTTCCGGATGCAGCATCCTTTTCCAAAAGAGGAACAGCACCTGTAGGATCATTCATTTTAAATAATTTTTCACCATCAGTTTCTGCAAAAAGAGTAAAACTAACTGTTGTGTATAGAACAAATACGATACTAGTTAAAAATTTTTTCATATTTATGTCCATTATTAATAAAATTATACACTATTTTTCTTTTATAATATAGTGTATAATTTTTATCGGAGTTTTTAAAAATGATTACAATTATTTTAACTGTCGTTTTAGCTGTTGTTGTAGTTGGACTTTCTATTGTAGTTGTAAAAACTGTTGCAGCACCAAAAAGAGTCGAAGAAATCAAAAAACTTCTTAAACAAGGAAAGAATCAGTCAGCAGCAAAATTAGCAAAGCAGATTATTGCAAAAGATCCAAAAAACTATCAGGCACATTATTATCTCGGAAAAGCCTATCTTGCGGACAACCGTGACGAACTTGCGCTCATGGAATATAAAAACATCAACGAAAACGCATTATTTAACGAAACTCTTCCAGAGGTTCAGTTCCGAAAAGAATTTGCTTCTCTCCTGATGAAATTTAATCAGAAAGAAGAAGCCTTAAGAGAATATCTCCTGTTATCAAAACAAGACCCTAATGATGCAGATGTATTTTTCAATGCAGGCAAAATTTCAGAACAGATGAACAGAAAAGACCTTGCTCTTGGCTTTTATAAAAAATGCGTTCACTTGAGTCCAAAAAATGCCAAGGCACATGCCGCAATCGGATACATTTTATTCCAGTCAAAGCAAATTCAGGAAGCAAAAAAAGAATTGGACCTTGCAATCCGCTTAAATCCTGAAACCTATTCTTGTTATTACTATATCGGAAAGTTATTAAAAGACAGCAAAGACCTGGGGGGTGCCGTAAAAGCCTTTGACAAAGCTCAGCGGGACAGTGAATATAAACAAAAAGCTCTTATCGAACGTGCCACCTGTTTTATGATGGCAAACCGTGTAGACAATGCCCTGATAGATCTCCAGCGAGCCATCGAACTGGACAAATCAGGAACCAACAGCGATACAATGTACGCTCGATACTTTCTTGCAGCTTGTTACGAAAAGACCCGCAAAATCCAGAAAGCTATTGAAAACTGGGAAATCATCTATAAGCAGAATAAAAACTTTAGGGATGTTGCTGCAAAACTTTCTGAATACAAAGATTTACAGTCTAATGATTGTCTCAAAGATTTTCTTACATGTTCAGATCCTGAATTCCTTGAAATCTGTAAGAATCTTGCCCTTAAAAGCCTTAAACTCAAGGCCCAGCAGGCTGACTTAAAAAAATCCGGCTGCCAGTTGATGTGTGTAGAAGCAGCCAGCGACGACTGGAGAAACATGCGTAAGCAGGCATTCCTCCTCCGCTTCTACCGTGATCCGGAACCTGTTGAGGATGTAATCATCCGTGAAGTTCTGGACCAGGCAAAAGCAGCCAACTGTACAAAAGCTTATTTCTTTACAAGTTCAGCATTTACCCGCACTGCGGTTAATTTTGCAGAAAACCGTCCAATCGAACTTGTATCAAAAGAAAAACTAGAACGGCTGCTTGAAGACGCAAGAAAATAATCTGGTACAAAAATGAACATTCTCTGCGTTTCTGATTTAATCGACCCCTTAATTTATACTACAAGTGCTCATAAAAACTTTCCGGAAATAGATTTAATTCTATGCGCCGGAGATTTACCAATGGATTATATCGATTTTATAGTTTCAGTATTTAATAAACCAACATATTTCATTTTTGGAAATCACGATTTAAAAGAATTTCATTACTATCACGGAAAACGACAGACAATTACCCAGACAAACCCGGGAACTCACAATACAGTTTTTTCAAGTCCTACATGCGAAGCCACCAACCTGGAATTTAACCACGGTGCCGTTTACGCAGGATTCAAAAATCTTACCATTCAAACAGACAAACTAAAAAATAAAAAAGGAAAACAAACTCCCCTTTTAATAACAGGAATCTCTGGTTCAAGAAAATATAACAACGGACTGAATCAATACACAGATTTCGAGATGTTTTTGAGACTTTGTATTCTCATTCCACGGCTATTGCTGAATAAGATTATATATGGAAGATATACAGATATTTTTCTGACACACGCAACCCCGAGAAATATCCACGATCACAATGATCCCTGCCACACAGGATTCAAACCTTTTAACTGGTTTATAAAACGTTTCAAACCAAAATATATGATTCATGGTCATATTCATCTATATGATCAGAGAGAAGAACGGGTTGGAACATATGACAAAACAACTGTAATTAATGCATATGCCCACTATGTTCTACAAATTCCAGATGATATTTATTATTCCACAACGGAGAAAATATGATACCTCAAGCAGAATCTGACTTTGCAAAAGCAAGAAACAAGGCTTTACTAAATGAAATATCTCACCTCTTAAATCCTGAAGAAACTTCAATGATTTCTCTCAAGTCAATTAAGCAGATGGTAAAAACAGAAACAGAAACCTATGTTGGAATGAAAGTTATTCCAATAGAAAAAATCGTAGGCAGCGAAGGAAGATACAAAGATTTTGACAACCAGTTCTTTCCTAAAAATACAAATACAAAAGAACGCTGGGAAAATGTAGACGAAGCCGTAATCAAAGATATAATTCTTCCACCTATCAAAGTATATGAACTCGCAGGAGTTTATTTTGTCAGAGACGGGAACCATCGTGTTAGTGTTGCAAAATCCAAAGGAGTAGAATTTATCGATGCAGAAGTTGTTTCTCTTCAGACAGAGATTAAGCTTTCCCCGGTTCATACCATGCAGGGAATGTTAAAACAGGTAATCAATTACGAAAAACGCCATTTCTATATGGAAACAAGTTTTGGGGATATTACTGATTACTGGAGTCTCGATTTTACAACAGCAGGACAGTATGACACAATTCTTCAGCATATTCTCACCCATAAATACTTTATAAACCTTAACCAGAAAGAAGAAATTAGCATGGAAGAAGCAATTAATTCCTGGTTTAATCTTGTTTATAAACCTATTGTAGAAACAATTTACAAGTACAAAATCATGAAGTATTTCAAGAAGAATACAGTTGCGGATTTGTATGTATGGATAATCCGCTTTTACGACGACATCAAAAAGAAATTTGGAGACGAAATTGAACTTGATACCATTGTCAGCGACATAAAAAAAGAATACAAAAAAACACCGCTGACAAGGCTTAAAAACTGGATTAAAAAGAGAATTTTCAAAATTGAATTAAGCACAAAACATGCTATTACTTTTTAAATTCTTAAAATCTAAAAACTTGACGGCTAAATATTTCAATGTTAATATTAATATTACAAATTGAGATGTTGTTCATCTTTGTAGGAGACTAATTTGGATTCAATTGATTCATTCATCGGAATACCTATTCTAATTTCTGTAACACTCGGTTTACTTCTCTTTGCGCTTCTCTTGATTGCCAAGCTTAGAAACACATCTAAAATCAGCGTCATTGTTTTTCCATGTATTCTTATCTTCTTTGGCGGAATGATTTATGCATTCTTCTCACAAAAGATGATCTACCTGATCTTTACAAACATCGTCGTAGAATTTTTACTTCTTGTATATGGACTTGTCCTTGCCGTAAGCGATCCGTTAAAGCAGGAAAAGCGGGATAAAAACCCTCTTGTTCAGGAAGTAGATGTCGATTTAGACGCACTTCAGAAAGAAAAAGAAAAATGCCAGAAAATTATTAATCTTAATAAAGAAATCACAGAAAAAGCGGCTTCTTTCTTTAAAGAAGAAGAAGCCCTTTCAGGATTCCTTGAATATTTTAACAATTTAATTGTTGAAAAGACTCTTGCAGATGGTTGTGCAATTCTTTTATTTGATGATTATGAAAATATGCTTGCCGTAAAGTCTGTTACAGGAGCATTCCCTCCTCCATACAAGCTTCCGGAAGATTTGCCTCATAAACCACTTAGAATTGAAACTAATTTTAAATTTGCTCAGTTCTCTCTTGAAGATAATATCTTTGGTGAAATTTTCAACAAAGGTGAACCTGTAAATATAATCGATCCAATCAAAGATAAGCGAATTTTCAAAAATGGTCCGGAAGACTTCCTTAAGCCTGGTCCATATTTGTTTATTCCTGTAAAAGGCGAAGGTGTTACAATCGGTCTTATCTGTCTTGCACGTAAGGCTAACTCAATGCCCTTCACACCGGTTGATTATGAAAATGCAATGACACTTTCAGAAGCTTTCTCAACAGCATTAAAACCTCTTACAAGTTTCCTTGCTGTTACAGATCACCTTGAATTAACAAAAGAAGGCGATATTGCCACAAAATTCCAGAAATCTCTCGTTCCTGAAAAATTGCCTGTTCTAAACTCTCTTAGCATTGGTAAATATTCAAACCAGATGGAAAATGTTTGTGGTGATTACTACGACATCATTCCTTCTCGCAAAGACAGAATTACATTTGTTATGTCAGATGTTGCAGGAAAAGGCATGAACTCCCTCGTTGTTATGATTATGATCCGGGCTATGCTCAGACTTATTTCAAACACAAATCAGAGTTCTGCAACCCTTCTTGAATGGGTAAACAAGGCTATCTGTTCAGAAAAGAACAGTATGGATCATTTTGCAAGCGTTGCATTAATCAACTACAACAGCATTAACAATACCGCACAGATTTCAACTTCAGGTACTTGTCCTGTAATTCTTTTTAAGGCCAGTGATGGTTCTATTGACAAGATTTCTACTGAATGTGAACCAATCGGGGTTGTTAAAGAAACAACCTACAAAGATATTGATGTTGAATTACATAAAGGAGATATTCTTGTAACTTGTACAGACGGTTTGCTTGAATGTCTTAATGAAAGTGGTGTACAATATTCTCTCGAGAATTTACAAAAGGTTATTAAAGCCAACTGCAAGTTAAGTGGGAAAGACATTGCAGCAAAGGTTAAAGATAATATTAAAAAGTTCTGTGAAAATGCACAGCAATATGATGACCAAAGCTTACTGGTTATCAAAATACATGAATAAGGAGTGGCCTTATGGAACTTAAAATACGTAAAAACGGAGAAGTTTACATTATCGATGTAAACGGAGAAATGGATCTCTATAACTCCTATAAGCTCAAAGAACTGGTAATGAAGATGATTGAAAAAAATGTAAAAATCTTCATCATCAATCTTGAACAGGTAGACTACATCGACTCGTCTGGAATTGGTGCTTTGATTTACATTTGTTCAACTATCAAAAAGATGAACCTTAAATTGGCAATTTCTAACATTCATGGTTCTGTTAAAAAGGTTATCGAATTAACAAAACTTATGGGTTACTTCCCTATTGCCAACAGTGTAGAAGAAGCATTATTGATGGTTAATGAATAAAAATAATCATAATTTCCCAAATTGATTCATTAAAAATTGCAAGGCACACAGGAGATTAATATGGAAGAAGCAATTAAAGAATTGCGTTCGGACGATAATGATCCATTGTTCGACAAGACAAACATGCTAAAGAAGGAATTTCCTTCTGATTTTAGACAGATAAGATACTTTACTCTTTTGATTGTACAGTCTGCTCCATCAGAAATCAAAGAATTGAACCTTCTTGAACAGCAGATTAGTGAAGTAATCAAGAATGGTGTAAAGCATGGAAATCATTGCGACATTAACAAAAAGGTAACAGTCTGGTATTCATTCAGTCCAACTCATGCCCATGTAATCGTTGAAGACGAAGGTGAAGGATTCAAAGACCTTGAAAAATGGAATGAATTCAACAGAAAACGACTTTCTTGTTTGCATGCACAAAACTATGAACAGTTGGCAAATTATGTTTCCTTCAGAACAAAAGAATCTGATGCACAGGATGGTGGAAACGCACTTTTTGCTGCTCTTGAATATTGGAACGGCGGTTTCGTATACAACGGAAAGCGTAATGCAGTTGCAATGCTTAAAAAATATGGAAACAAACACTAAAAATTGATTCCACACAAAAAAGGCTGTCTTTTAGAGACAGCCTTTATTTTTTTATCTAAGATTAGATTTCACTGCAATCAATTGTATAAATACTTCCACAATTGTTACATCTTACTTCTAATGGATTAGGTCCATTTTTCTTTATATCTTCAACTTCTGATTTTGGAAGTCGTTTAATATAATCAAGAAAATATTCTTTATTACAAGGACAGTCAAATTTTATATCCCGTTTTAAAGCAATAGAAGGCTTAAATTCTCTAAAGAGGCCATAAATAATATCTTCGTGAGTGCCTTTTTCACTAAACCACTGTCCTAAACTTGGTGCAGTTTTAAATGCAAGTTCAGCGCGCTCAAGTAACTTTTCATCAGCCTTTACATCTGCAGAACTATTTTTTACAGAACCATTCTTTTTTGTACCGCCTGTTTCTGGCATAACCTGAAGGAACATTCCTCCAGCACCAATTACTCTACCCTGTTTATCCATCTGGATACTTGTATTAAATGCAGTAGAAATCTGTTCTGACTGCTTGTAATACCAGGCAAGATCTTTGGCAATATTACAAGAATCAATTTGAACTGTAGATTCCTGATGATTCTTTTCATTTGGACGAATTGTAGTAAATGTCATAAAACCTTTTCCAAGAAATGGAGATAGATTCCAGTTTTCGAGAGGTTTATCAACTGGAATACGTTCATTTAACAAAAAACCACGCACAAAACCTTTAGAATCAGCCTCAACATTAAAACCTTTTGCTTTTCCATCAATTTCGTAGCGCCAGTTGATATGTTCCTGACCTTTCATTGTAGGAATCATCAAGGCTCCACAAAGACAGGCATTTCCAAAGATCATTGTTTCCAAAATACCAAGATTATGCTGAAGTCTTGCCTGATTTACAAATCTTGTTCCATGAAAGAGAGCCCCTCGGATTCTTCCTTCTGCCATAACAAATACAGACATTTCATCTTTTGGAAGAGAATCGATATGAGCTTTTAATTCTTTATCCTGTAATTCAATTTTATTCATTTTTGCCTCATAAAAAATAAGCCTAAGCAAAACGCCTAGGCTTTATTGGAGATGGGGGGAATTGAACCCCCGTCCGGGTGTGTAACCCAGATACATCTACATGTTTAGTTATGCGAGGTATTTGTCGGGAAAAGGTAGCAGCATAACAAGCGTCTCTTCCGTATTCTGACTAAATGTCGTTCTTAATGGCCAGAAGCACTAAAAACCAAGTTCCTGTTGGCGTCAGAACATCTAAAAGTTAGGAACAGCACCCCCAGAGTTCCGTGCCCGCTACTTACGCAGCAAGAGCAAACTGTTCGTTTGAAGAATCTTCTTCTTCTCTACGTTTTGCAGTTATTTTTTTTGTCAGCTTAAGGTGCCTTCACACCTACATGCAGTAAATGCGCTCCCACATCCGTCGAAACCGGTGCACCCCCTTAAAAAAGAGCAGCACAGATTTTTTCGTCTGCTGCCTATAATATACTAACGTTTTTTTCTAATGTCAAATATATTTTATGAAAAAAACAAAGCTAATTGTACAAGTATATACATATCGATATAATAGTAATAATAAATTAAATTTATAGGTGAATAAAATGGAAAACGAAAAACTACAAACAATCAGACATTCTTGTGCACACGTTATGGCAGAAGCCATCCTACACTTGTATCCAGGTACTAAAATTGCAATAGGTCCTGCTATCGACAACGGCTTTTATTACGATTTTGACTTTCCTACAACCACCAAATTCACCGAAGACTCATTTGCTGCAGTAGAAAAAGAAATGCGCAAAATTATTGCTGGTAATCATGATTTTATCCGCAAAGAAGTTTCTAAAGAAGAAGCATTAAAGCTTTTTGCTGATCAGGAATATAAAATCGAATTGATTAACGACCTTCCTGCAGACGCAACAATCACAACTTACGAACAGGACGGATATCTTGACCTTTGTCGAGGACCTCATGTTTCTAATACAAAAGAAATAAATGGACAGGCATTTAAGCTTGATAAAATCGCCGGAGCATATTGGAGAGGAGATTCAAACCGTCCAATGCTCACTCGCGTATATGCAGTTTGTTTTGAAAAGCCAAATGATTTAAAAGAATACCTTGCAATGATTGCAGAAGCAGAAAAACGTGACCACCGCAAAATTGGTGTTGAAATGGATTTATTCCATCTCGATCCTGAAGATCCAGGTCAGATTTTCTGGCATCCAAACGGATGGACAATCTATACAACTATTCAGGATTATATGCGCCGTCAGGTAAAACGCGATGGTTATCTTGAAGTAAATACACCTGCTATCATGCCTAGAAGCCTTTGGGAACGCTCTGGACACTGGGGTCACTACCAGAAGAATATGTTCATTACAGAATCAGAAAAAAGACTCTTTGCTATTAAACCAATGAACTGTCCTGGTGCACTTGAAATCTTCAAGAGCAAGCTCCGTTCATACAAAGATCTTCCTCTCAGACTTGCAGAATTTGGACACGATGTTCGTAATGAACCAAGTGGAACTTTACACGGTATTATGCGCGTAAGAGGCTTTGTTCAGGATGATGCACATATCATCTGTACTGAAGAACAGGTAGCAGAAGAAGTTGCAAAATTCTGTAAACTCTTAAAGAAAGTTTACCACGACTTTGGATTCGATGATCTTGTTGTAAAATTCTCTACAATGCCAGAAGACCACGTTGGAGACCTTGCAACTTGGGAACGAGCAGAAAAAGCTCTTGCTGATGCTTGTCATGAAGCAGGACTCAACTACGAAATTCAGCCAGGTGAAGGTGCCTTCTACGGTCCAAAACTCGAGTTCAAGCTTTATGACTGTCTTGGACGAGAATGGCAGTGCGGTACAATTCAGGCAGACTTCCAGCTTCCAAGTGCTGAACGCTTAGACGCAACATACATCGGTTCTGATAACCAGAAACACCATCCTGTTATGCTCCACCGAGCTATTTTGGGATCAATGGAACGCTTTTTGGGTATCTTAATTGAAAACTTTGCAGGTGCATTCCCTACATGGCTTGCATTTGAACAGGCAGCAGTTGTGCCTGTAAGCGACGCCTTTACAGACTACGCAAAAGAAGTTAATGAAGCACTTCTTGCAAATGATATCCGTTCTAATGCATATCTTTCTGATGATAATATGCGTCAAAAGATTAAGACAATCACAAAAGAACATAAGACACCTTATATTCTTGTAGTTGGCGAAAATGAAAAGAACGAAAAATCAGTAACCGTAAGATTCCGCCAGTCAAGCGGTCTTGAACAGAAGACTATGAAACTCGAAGAGTTTATTTCTTATGTTCAGGACAAAGTTAATAACCATGTAATTGGTATCTAATTTAACAAGAGCCTTGAGAACCAAAAGTTTTCAAGGCTTTTTCTTTAATATATAAAATGGAAGACAGCGAATACTACCAGATGATGAGAAATCAATATTCTCATATCATTAAAACAAAAACTAATAAAAACTTTAAGTTTACAGAATGGAATGCACATCAAGGAAGAGAAGATGCGCAAATGCTGCAGGAAAAATGTTCTCCTAAAAGAGAAGATACGATTTCTGACACAGAAGATTAAAAATCTAATGTAAGGTTTTCTTTTTCCAATTGCAGAAAAGAAAGCTGTTCAAGACTATAGTTTACATTTAGCTCAAGACGATTTAAATCAGAAAGGTCCAGATTATTTTTCTTGCAGTTTGCTTTTATATCACTCTGAATATCAATTATTTTTAGATACACATCATCGATCTTTTTTTTGCTTGCAACATCACCACTAAATTTTTTTAATACTTCGCATAGAGTATTTTTTAAATTTTCCAGGTCTTCATAAGTTAATGGTGGCATTTGCAATTCCTTCTAATTCACTATACTATATTTAAGTAATAAAATAAATATAGGATAATAAATATGAAAGAAACATTTGAAAACTGGACAGCATACGACAACTGGCTCATTCAAAATTATTCAAGTTACAGTATTTATAAAGTTAATGAAATTAATGGAAAAATCGAAGCCGAATTTTGTAATAAAGGAACTGGTGAATTAGAAAAAATTATTGAAGAATCAAAAAAGAAAGCCGGTTCATCAGAATAACGAACCGGCCTTAAATCAGCACAAATTATTTAAGAATATCCTGTGCCAGTACAAGTACTTTGTCAGGACATGATTTTACACATTCTCCACAGCTTGTACATTTTGCATAATTTACATTAGGAATACCTGATGTTACATCAATTGCCTGTTCAGGACATTTTTTTGCACAAATACCACATTTAAAACATCCAACAGAACAATCCTTCTTAATCTGTGGCTTGTTATCACTATGATTTGAACATCGGGCAATAGCGCCTTTTGTATCAGCATCGATAAGCTTAATCAAATGCTTTGGACAAACCGTTGTACACTTACCGCAAGCAACACACTTAGAATAATCAATAACAGGGAGTCCATTTTCGCCTAAAGAAAGAGCACCAAAAGGACAAACCTTTATACAATCCCCAAGGCCAATACAACCGAAAGAACATTTTTTTGTTCCATTCATAACAAGATTTGCAGCCTTACAAGTCTGAATACCAATGTATTCTCCTTTATTCTGGGCACAATCTTTTGTTCCGTTACAAGCTAAAAATGCTACCTTTGGCTTTAATTCTACACCAGCCTGACCAAGTATTTCTGCAATTTTTGTAGCACATTTTGCACCACCGGCAACACAACCATTAGAAGGAGCATCACCTTTTACAACAGCGCCTGCAAAAGCATCACAACCTGCCATACCACAACCACCGCAGTTTGCTCCGCTCAAAGCATCTCTAACCTGTTGAACTTTTGGATCTGTATCTACATGGAAAATCTTCTTAAAAAGTCCAAGCAAAACACCAAGCAAAAAGGCTATTACGAGAGCACATATTACAGTATAAAGAATAATATTCATGATGTTCTCCTATTTAATTAAACCTTTGAAACCAAGGAATGCAAGACTTAAAAGACCTGCAGCAACATACAATATCGGAGTTCCCTTAAATGCATTTGGAATATTTGCCACTTTAAGTCTGGAACGAACAGAACTCATAACTACCATAGACATCAAAAATCCCATTGCAGTTCCAAAGGCATATACGAGACTCTGGCCATAGTTATAATTCTTGGAAATACAGTTAATTGTAATTCCCAATACGGCACAGTTAGTTGTAATGAGAGCAAGGTAAACACCCATTGAATTATATAAACCTGGAGATTTTTTCTTTAAGAAGAATTCAACAAGCTGAACTAAAGAAGCAATTACAAGAATAAAAAACAAGGTCTGTAAAAATTCAAGTCCGAGTGGAACCATTACAAATTTATACAAAGGCCATGTAACTGCAGTAGCAAGCATAATTACAAAAGTTGTAGCAAGACTCATTCCGGTTGCTTTTTCAGTATCGTTTGTCATTCCAATGAATGGACAAATCGCAAGATATTGAATAAAAACAACATTATCAATTAAAGCTGCTTTTATAAAAAGTTTTAATGTTTCAATCATTTGTTTCCACCCTTAGCATGCTGCTTAAATGCCATAACTATTGCAGCGAGAAAACCAAATACCATAAAACCGCCAGGAGCACTGTTAAAAATACCAATACGGTAATCCTCTGGAAGAATATTAAGAGATATTCCCGACCAGATTGTAATTGAGCCAGCACCAAAAAATTCGCGAATCAACGAAATAAGAACAAGAACAAGTGTGTATCCAATTCCCATTCCCAGAGCATCTAAAATTGCATCCTGAGGTTTATTTTTTGAAGCAAAGGCTTCAACACGCCCCATGATAATACAGTTTACAACAATCAGAGGTAAGAAAACCCCGAGTGCATCGTACAATGGAGTTACATAAGCCTGTAATACAAGCTGAACGATTGTAGTAAAGGCTGCAATAATAATAATGAATACCGGCAAACGGATTGCATCTGGAATCAATTTTCTAAAAATACTGATTACAATTTCACTCATCAATAATACAAATGTCATTCCAAGTCCCATTCCGAGACCATTGAAAACACTTGTAGTAACACCTAATGATGAACACAAACCAATATTTAAAACAAGAAGAGGATTTTCTTTTATAAAACCATTTGTAAAAATCTGAAGCTTATTATTCATTCTGACCTCCATTCATTGCCAGGTACTTGATTAAGCAAGAAGTACCTTCAGACAAAAGATTTGCAACAGAATCACTTGTAATTGTAGCTCCACTGATTGCATCAAAGGTTTCATTTCTGATAAAGCCAAGTCTTGCATCTTTACCTTCAAACTGACCATAGAAAGTTTTTCCATTCTTCAGTTTATAAGAATCATCTTTTGCTTTAGAACCAAAACCAGGAGAATCTGTTAATTCAAGAAATCGCATACCTGTCACAATACCATTGGAATCAACACCAACAATAAGTTTTCCTTTATCGTATGTAGGACCAGCAACCTGAATTACAGCACCAACAATTTTTTCATCAGCATATGCAAGATATGCATCGCTTAAAGTAATTGAATTATTAGAAGAAGGTTCAAAATCAGAAACAGGCTTAAATTCATCAGCTTGAGCAAATACTTCTTTCATAGCAGCATTAGCTTTATCCAGCTGATTCAACAGAATCTTTTTAGAAGTAAAATTATTTACAAGAGCCAAAACAGTACAAGATGCAACTGCATAACAAACAAGAGTCAGCCCAAGTCTTACCATTTCCCAAACATCTTTCTTTGTATTTGCTTCGCTCATATTTCCCTCGCATTTGAAAGATCAAATTCCATGCTTATCTTTTCAACATCTGGTCGGCGATTTCCCTTTTTACCATAACCATACTTTCTTACAGTTAAATTATTAAGGAAAGGAACAATTGTGTTCATAATCAAAATACTGAACATAACACCTTCTGGATATCCGCCAAAATATCTGATAAGGAATGTAATCAAACCACAGCCTGCACCAAATACAAGTCGTCCAGGTTTTGTTACAGGACTTGTTGCATAATCGGTAACCATAAATGTAGCCCCAAAGATCAAACCGCCTGTTACAAGGTTCATAAGAACTTCTTTGAAAGCACCATCTATTGAAGAATATTTACCAAGCCCAGCAATAAAAGATGCAACAGCAACGGTTCCAACCATGGCTACAGGTGCACGCCAGTCAATAATGTGACAAACAAGCAAAATTACAAAAGAAATCAAAATCAGTAATATAGAAGTCTCACCAATACATCCTGCATGATTTCCAAAGAAATATGTAGCAAAATCAAAATCCAGTGCGCTTACAGTTCCGTTCTTTATAAAAGAAAGAATTGTTGCAGAAGAAATTGCATCGATTCCGTCTTTTACCCCAGGATTAAACCATCTGGCTCCCATAGCAGCCGGGAAGCTGATAAAAAGAAAGGCGCGTCCAGCAAGAGCTGGATTGAATACATTTGAACCAATTCCACCAAACAAACCTTTTGCAACAATCATTGCAACCGCTGCACCGAGAACAACCATCCATACAGGAATTGTAGATGGAAGAACAAGTGCAAGCATTACACCTGATACACATGCAGAAAGATTGTTAATAGTTACCTTCTGTTTTGTTGCAAGCTGAAACAACCATTCAAATATTACACAACTGAATACAGATACGAGTATAGTTACTAAAGCCTTTACACCAAAAGTTACAACACCAAAAATACATTCTGGAAGCAATGCAAAAAGCACAGTTCCCATAATCATTGGAGTTGTAATCTTAAGCTTAAAATGTGGGCTTGATGCAAGAAACAATTTATTTTCGTTCATTTAAGTCCTCACTTTTTTGCCATCATTTGCTGACGGACAACAGCTTTTCCAAGACGGAAGCGCTGAACAAGATTAATATCTGCAGGGCATACAAAAGCACAGCAGCCACATTCAATACAATCCATAAGACCAAAATTTCTTGCTTTATCAAAGTTTTCAGCTTCTAGGGCACGTTTGATAAGAACAGGACTTAAATGCATTGCACAAGTACTAACGCACTTTCCACATCCGATACACTGACTTTCTTTATCAAGGAAAGTTTCTTTTGCAGTTAAGAATGTAACACCACTAGTTCCTTTTGCAATTGGGAAATTAGCAGTAGTCATAGAAAAGCCCATCATCGGTCCACCAGAAATTACCTTTACAACTTCATCATCTTTTAGAGTAAATACATCTGGGATTAAATCAGAAACAATAGTTCCAACAGGGACTCGAATATTACAAGGATTATTTACAGCACCACCGCTGATTGTAAGAGAACGTTCAATCAATGGCATACCAAGACGGAAAGCATCACTGATTGCACAAACGGTTCCAACATTTGAAATAATTGCACCTGCATCAGCCGGCAATTTTGCAGAAGGAATTTCAACTCCAAGACAGGCAGAAACAATGAACTTTTCTGATCCCTGCGGATATTTTGTCTTTACGAGACAAATTGAAATATCATCGCCATAACCTTTTGAATCAATTTCTTTCTGAAGAAGAGGCTGAATATATGATTTATTATCTTCAAGGGCAATAATTCCTTTTGCACCTACTAAACGAAGAATGATTGCAAGACCATCAATAACTTTAGAAGGTGTTTCCTGAAGAGTTCGTTCATCACAGGTTAAATATGGTTCACATTCTGCTGCATTTACGAGAACGTAATCTATCTGTTTATCTTCTGGCGGGTTTAATTTTACATGAGCAGGAAAAGATGCTCCACCCATACCTACGATACCACAGGCTTTAATACGCTCAAGGGCATCTTTTACTTCACAGGTAAAAGGATCAAGAGGCGGTAAATATTCAGTTCTATCAGAATCATCAGATTCAATAATAATACAAGGAACTTCCTGATTGCCGGTAACAACACAATTCTGGATTTTTTTTACTTTTCCAGAAATCGATGCATGAACCGGACAGTTCATAAATTTATCACCGTTCGCGATAATCTGACCTTTTGCTACAAGGTCCCCAACCTTTACAACAGGAGTGTTTGGTGCCCCACCCATCGTTACAGGAATTGTTACAATTTTAGTCTTAGGAAAAACAGGAGTAATAGGACATTTATTACTTAATTCCTTCATTTCCTTTGGATGTATACCACCCTTGAATGTATGCAATTTCATAATACACAATTATAATGATATGAAGTTATCAAGTCTATGTTTATTACGACAAAATAAGGAAGTTTTGTTAATTCGCTTCAAATCCTGAGATTATTTTAAAATAAAAAAGACCTTCAAATAAATGAAGGTCTTAAGTCGGGATGACAGGATTTGAACCTGCGACACCCTGGTCCCAAACCAGATGCGCTACCAGCTGCGCTACATCCCGTTTCGTGATTAATAATATATATAATTATAAAAAAAAGTTCAAGTAGTATTACAAGAAAATTACAATTTTTTTATATTTTCTTTATTTCTGCATTGAAAATATAAATAATCGGATGTAAAATAGAATATAAATATATAGGAGATTTTACTTTATGGAAAGAATGCAGTGTGATAATTGTGGTCACGTTTATGATAAAGACGAAGGAGATGCAAAGAACAACGTAGCTCCTGGAACAGCATGGGCTGATGTTCCTGCTAGTTACAAGTGTCCTGAATGTGGCGCAGGCAAAGACAAGTTTATTATTGAATAAACTCTGCCTGGCAATCGATTTCACCGCCTTTTTGAATTCCTTGAGGTACCTGCCCAAGAATTTTAACCCTTATGGCTTGTCCAGATTTAAGGTTATATTTTCCGGCAAGGGCCTCAAGCTGGCAATGTAAAAAGTTTTCTGTTACTGCGTGGTAAACCACAGTTCCTTTTCCTTCTACAAACAAAGAAGAATGCTTTACAGTCTCTAGAACCGCATCAAATATTTTATCCTTGCATGAATCAATGTACTCTTTTTTATTCTGCTTAGCCCAGTTTCCCAATTTTTTTGCTCTTTCGCCACTAACACTTTGAGGAATTTTAGGCTTCATATCATATGCAGGAGTTCCAGGGCGCGCACTAAATGGAAAAATATGAACCCAGGCAAAACCGCATTCCTTACAAAGTTTCATAGTATCTTCAAAATCAGCCTCAGTTTCGCCTGGAAAACCAGTGATAATGTCACATGCCAAAAATGGATTTTCTTTTGCAATTTTTAATTTTCTACATGCTTCAAGAACATCTTCAGAAGTATATCTTCTGGCCATATTCTTTAACACTGAATTACTTCCGCTCTGAACAGAAAGGTGAAAGTGGGGTCTTACACGAGGATTTTTTATAACACTGCAGAAATAATCATCAACAACTTCAGGATACAAACTGGAAATTCTAAAATTAATTTTTGATGTATTTTGAAGTAAAATGTCCAGAAGCTGAGCAAATTTTATCTGTTTTCCATTATATTCACCGGAATACTGTCCAATGTTTACGGTTGTAATAACGACTTCTGACTGCCCTGCTTCTTCCAGCTTTTTAACCCGGTCAATAACTTCTTGAGGTGCAAGAGAAACCGAATAGCCTCTCGCTTTATTGATTGTACAATATGTACATCGATTATTGCAGCCGTCCTGTATTTTAATAGAAGAACGGGAATGAGCAAGAAAAGAGTCCGTAGCAAGCTTAAAGGCATCTTCACTGGTAAGTTTTTTTTCTGTTTCTTTATCAAATACCAAAGTTTGAATTTGATTTGCAAAATCAACAGGATTAAAATTACCCTTATCTAATTCTTTTTGGAGTAAATCAGGAATCTGAGATAAGCGGCTTTTCTGCTGTCCTTTTAATACAGCAATTCTTAAATCCATTGCTTTGATATCATT
>JAFNQK010000164.1 GCA_017386165.1 Treponema sp. | reverse complement strand
TTGTTGTTTACCATACCAATTGCAAATTCGTCAGCTAAGATACCACTGATTGTAGTTGCAGGAGTATCACCAGGAATTGCAATCATATCAAGACCCACAGAACAAACTGTAGTCATTGCTTCAAGTTTTTCAAGACAGATAGAACCCTGCTGAACGGCGTTGATCATTCCTTCGTCTTCTGAAACAGGAATAAAGGCACCGCTCAAACCACCAACGTTTGTACTAGCCATTACACCGCCCTTCTTTACCATATCAGTAAGCATTGCAAGAGCAGCAGTTGTACCAGGAGCACCGGCACCTTCAAGACCGATTTCTTCAAGAATGCGGGCAACAGAATCGCCTACAGCAGGAGTTGGAGCCAAAGACAAATCTAAAATACCAAAGTTTGTATTAAGTCGCTTAGCAGCTTCGCTACCAACAAGCTGACCCATGCGGGTAATCTTAAAGGCCATCTTTTTAATACCATCTGCAAGAACATTGATTGGCTGTCCTTTGTATTCGCGGGCAGCAGCCAAAATTACACCAGGACCAGAAACACCAACGTTGATTACGCTATCCCCTTCTCCAGGTCCGTGGAAAGCACCTGCCATAAACGGATTATCTTCTGGAGCATTACAGAATACTACAAGTTTTGCACAGCCGTTGATTGGGAGAGTTTTTGAAACATCTGCAGTTTTTACGATAGTTTCACCCATGAGCTTTACGGCATCCATGTTGATACCGTTTTTTGTAGTACCAACGTTCACAGAAGAACATACAAAATCAGTTGTAGCCAAAGCTTCTGGAATAGAATCGATTAAAATGCGGTCTGCAGGAGTAATTCCCTTCTGAACAAGGGCACTGAAACCACCAATAAAGTTTACACCAAGTTCCTTTGCACAGCGGTCAAGGGTTTTACAATAATCTACATAGCTTGTAGCATTGCTTGCCCCTGCAACAAGTGCAATCGGAGTTACAGAAATACGCTTATTTATGATAGGAACACCAAATTCCTTTTCAATATCCTGACCGACTTTTACAAGATTTCCGGCCTTCTTCATTATTTTGTCATAAATTTTATCACAGGATTTTTTTGCATCACTGTCTGCACAATCCAGAAGATTAATACCCATTGTTACGCAGCGAATATCAAGCTTCTGCTTCATAAACATACTAACTGTTTCCTGGATTTCTGTTGGTGAAAATATCATAAAAACGGTCCTTTGCGCCTTATACGCATTTCTGGAGATTTACAAAGATAGTATAAAGAAAAAAAACTTGAGGGACAACAGAAAATATTTTAAAAAAGATTCTTGAGATAATTCTCGGAAAGAGTAAAAATTCTGTTCAAGGCGTCTTCATCGGTAGGGAGAGCAAAAAGACTTCCTGCACCACATTCCGGGTTCTGGCGGACGATTTCTTTTTTGTGCATGATGTACTGGTCAATCTGATTCATAAGGCAGGAACTGTACCATCGGACTGCGCAGTCAACTTCCACCGTGGACAATTCCTTTTTCTTCTGATTGCAATATGCCAAAAGCACCTGACTTACAGAGTATTCCATCTTAGCGCGCTCGACATCCACAATTTCGCTTGCAGTCTTATTAAAATACTGCTCCGTGTGAATAAACACGTAAATCTGAAAAAGCGGTTCAGCTTCATATATATGAATATAATTTTTTATGAGTGTGCTAAAAACTTCTTCTATTTTATAAGTCGTAAATGTTCGTTCTGTTACCAGAGAATCCGGCAAAAACTTGGTTTCTGCTAAAAAATCCCGACAGTATTCCAGTGTGGCAGAATACATTTCTTCTTTGCTTTCAAAATGATTATACAAACTGGCTTTTTTTATTTCCAAATAATCAGCAATATCTGCAAGGGAAGTAGCTCCGGCACTTTTGTCAAAAGCACAAAACAAAAAAGCATTAATAATTTTTTCGCGGGTAATTTTTTTCTTAGCCATTTTTACTGTCTAAGTCTAATGAAATTTTATCATCTTTTGCAATAGAGTCTTTGATATCATGCCAGATTGTAATTGAACCTTTTTCATGCTGCTTAGAATAATAAAGTGCGTGGTCAGCATTTATCATTGTGGTTTCCATATCGGACATATCATCAGAATCTTCGTTTGAACAAATTCCCATACTGAATCCAAGTCTGTATTTTTCAGGGATTTCAATCTTTTTACCAACGAGTTTTTCAAGATCCGGAATAAAATATTCTGCCTTTTCAAGAGCTTCGTGCAATCGCTCGCCGGCTCGTTTTGCTTCGGGACAGCTTGTATTTGGAAGAACTACAACAAATTCATCACCACCAAAGCGGCTGACAAAATCCACCTTGCGGTAAACCCCTTTCATCAGACGGCTGAAACTAGCGATTAAAAGGTCTCCTGCTTCGTGACCAAAAGTGTCGTTGTAGTACTTAAAGTTATCCAAATCGATGAAGGAAATTGCTTCATGCATGTAAAACTTTCGCTTTTTCTCATAGCGGCGAATCATTTCACTTTCAAGAGCCAGATGTTCCTGGAGAGCGCGGCGATTCTTGAGCATTGAAAGCTGGTCAGTAGAAGAAATATAGAGAAGATGTTCATTCTGCTTAATCATTACAAGCTGAGCCTGAATATTCATAAGTGCGATACTAAGAATATTATTGTCATCATCGATTGCTTCAATCTTGTGTCCAGGAATAATTATAATTGCACCTTCAAATTCAAACTTTGAAAGATTACAGAACATAAAGCCCTGTTTCTGGTTTAAGAGAATTCGTTTTGAAGGATCCTTAAAGGAAAGCTCTGTCATTTCTTCCCATACTTTATCAGAAGGAACTGGAGTCTCCGAACGGCAGAGCTGAGCAAGAACATTCCAGCAAAGTTCTGTTTTTTCTGCAATAAATACTGCTTCTGCGCCGGTATAATCAAAAACCGCTTCGATTACATTCTTTACATAAGTTACGCGGTTAGCATTATCTGTATTATATGAAACAACCTTATTCAAGAACTGACTGTCACGAACCCGCTGATCCAGCTGATTAATCAGTTTGCGATTTTCGGCACGCTCTTCAAGCTTTTCAAGGTCTACATTTACCGGTGAGAACGGCACTAAATCTGCAAGATATTCCTGAATTGTTAGTTTATCTTTTCCACGGGTAAAATATAGGTAATTCTTTTGCTTTGCAAGTTCAAATCCAATATTAAAATATTCTTTGCTGAGTTCTGGATAGCCTTCGCGGTCCAGGGCATTGGCAAATTCATAATAAACAAAGACTTTTCGATATTCCTGACCTGCAAGAACTGTCTCAAAATCCTTGTCCACGAGCTTCATGGCTTTTTTTGCTTCTTCAAGTTTTTTATCGTGCAACTCAATAAGGGCCTGATTCAAATGCAAAAAGCAGATATCAAAATCGGCAATGGCTTTTCCGTTGTTCAAGATATTGTGAAGATTAATCTTGGCACGGATGTAATCGCCGTTGCTGTAATCGATTATGGTTTTATAGAGAAGAATATTATTGTACTCAGGAATAAAGGAGTTGATATTTGACTCTTTGATTTCAAGCAGGAACAAAAGGTGAATAATTTTCTGAATCAAAAGGTTTGCTTCATCGTACTGGCGGGCGTAGAAAATAGCGCGAGCCTGATTGTTCAAAGTAATAATAATTTCAGCGTAATCTTCTATCTCAATGAGCTGGTCAACAAAGCTGTTGATAAGATTGTAGGCTTCCTTAAAGTTTGAACGAATCAGCATTTCATAAGAAATACCGTTTCTGATTTTCATAAGGGAAGTTACTTCTCCAACCTTTGCACGGAGTTCACTACATTTGTAATACCAGTTAAGGGCTTCGTCTGATTCTCCTTTATGAGAAAGAACAATACCTTTCCAATGACAGGCAGTTGAATGTCCAAAATCGTTGTGGAGTTTTTCAGTTTCAAAAAGAGCTTCGTCGATACAGTCTTCTACAAAGTCGATTGTTTCTTTATTTTCAACCAGCTCCAGCGGAATTACCATAGAAACCTTACTGGCGTTATTGAACATTTGATGCTTCTTTAAAATACTGATTGTCTTTTGATAGCGGTCTACAAGTTGTTGTGCCGAATATTTTTCAAGAGAGATATGTTCAGTGATATAATAATCCTGCATTACCGACAGGGCATAATATGTATTATTCTGGCTGTTTACCAGTTTCTGCTGAAGGATATGATTGTATTTCAAAGCGGTATTGCGGGCACTTCTTTCAAAAAGGATACATGAAAGATAATAGGTAGCCTTAATTTCAATATCATCGCCGATTTGTTTTTCAAGAATATTATTGATGAAAATTGTTGCTTCATCTGCGTAGCCGGCAAAAAAAGTAATCAATCCCATTTCGAGATTTAATTCACGCTTTTGCTCATAATTGAATCTGAGCTTATCGTAATTTGAAGTAACCCATTTTGACAATCTGTAGCCCTGTTCAAGAGCCAGAAATTCTTTGCAGTTTCTAAGGGCATTCAAAACCTGTTCATAAGACGGAACAAACTTTTCTTTTGAAAAAAGCACTTCTGAATCTGTAGTTACGAGATCCGAAATATCATAAAAATTATCGTTGTCAGAATCGTCCAGCTGATGATAGAAATCTAAAAATCCTTCAGAAGCAGTATCAATCTTTAAGCTGTTAAAACAGAATACGATTTTTGCCTTTGTCACAGAATTCTGAATCTTCTTAAGAATCTCAAGTGATTCATAACACATTTCCTGGGCATTCAAAATTACATAAGTGCCGCTAACAACATCAGTAAAAAAATCTTTTATAGCTTCTGAAAACTGTACTTTTTCGTAGTAGATTTCTTCAAGAATCAGCTTATCCTTTCGCTCGTCTACATAGCCTTTTTCAAAAAACTGACGGTAAAGATTCTGATGAAGCGGATAAGCATATTTTGCGATAGAGGAATCGCTTATTTTTTCATGGGATATAATATTCAAGAACGGCTTTAACGGGGTCAAGTCTTTTTCCAAATCAATAACTGTGCAACTGCCTGGAATAACACCCTTGAGTTTGCACATGTGTGATTCAGGAAGAGAAAGAAATAATGAGGATTGTTCTTTGTTATCGATAAAAGAAGTGATTACCGATTCAATTAGATTTTCAAATCCCATAAAATCAATTATACCATACTATTAAAAATATGAAATTTTTATTTTGAAGTTGTTTCAGATGAGTTTTCTGATGTCTCTTTGTAGTAATCTGGAACAACTCCACTATTTCGGGCAGCATTATCCTGTGCAATTTTTCTAAGAACAGCTCTATTTGTATAGTGAATAATAGTAAAGAATCCTGTCATAAAAAGAATTGCAATAAAAAGTAAAACCGTTGCTTTATGTTTTGGGAGATATGTAGAAAAAATTACTGTTAGACAAATCAATCCCTGAATGATACAAACAATGATTAATGCCTGTCTTTTATCAAAACCAAGATTCAAAAGCTTATGATGAAGATGAAGCTTATCTGGACTCATAATAGGTCTGTGGTCTCTGATTCGTCGCCAGATTGCTGCAATTGTATCAAACAACGGGAACGAAACAAGAACAATCATCATAAGAAGTTTGTTGTATTCAAAATTATCTGTTGAGGTATAGAGCGGAATAGTTGCAAGCATAAAGCCAAGGAACTGACTTCCACCGTCACCCATAAAGATTTTTGCATTTGGAATAGGAAGGTTATAAACCAAAAATCCAAGAACAGCGCCTGTAAGTACAAAACAAACAACTACGGCATCTGGAGTATTTCCGAAAAAAACAACTCCAAGAGAAACTAAAACCGAAACAACAAGAGTGCCGCAAAGACCATCAAGACCGTCAATCAAATTGTATGCATTGATAATTCCGATAATCCAGCAGAAGGTAAGAGGCATACCTACAAACCAAGGCAATTCAAGGGCAAATATTCTGTGAAAATAAAAGTCATTTACAACGATAATTGCCGATGCAACAATCTGTACTAAAAGCTTTACGATTGCTTTTAATTCAACAATATCATCGATAATACCAAAAATGAAAATAATCATTCCTGATACAAGAATTGGCCAGGAATTTCCCATAGAAAATTTTTCGTTAGTTAAAAAACAGGCAACTGCCGCAATGATAAATGCTATTGCAATTGCAACTCCACCAAGACGCGGAATATTTCCAGAATGAATTTTGCGGGCATTAACAGTATCATAAAGACTGTACATCTTACAGAATTTAATGATTAATGGAATAAAAACAACACTTAAAACAAAAGCCCCTAAAGAAAACGCTCCGACTGATAATAACATAACTTCAATATATATTAAAAATCTAAAATTCTCAATTAGTAGTTTGATTAATATATAAATAAATGTAAAATAAATCTTATGACAGAAAATAACAAAAAAGTAATTGTTGTAGGAGCCGGAATCGCAGGGCTTGCCGCAGCAATTTATGCACGCCGCTCAGGATTTGATGTAACGATCTACGAAAGCCATATAATTCCGGGGGGCCTTTCTACCAGCTGGACTAGAAAAGGCTATCTTTTTGAAGGTGGAATGCACTGGCTCACAGGCTCAAGTGAAAAAATGCCTTTAAACGCAGTATGGAAAGAACTTGGCGCATTGCAGGATAACAATCCAATTATGGTAAAAGATCCTTTTTATACACTTATAAATGGTGACAAGCACCTGTGTCTTTATCGCGACCTGGATAAACTTCAAAAGCATCTTGTCGAATACGCTCCAGAAGATACCAAAGCCATCAAAAAGATGTGCAAAGATGTCCGGCTTTTTCAAAGTGTTCACTGCATTGTAAGTGACTTGCCGGGACTTAAGGTAGAAACACCACACAACCCTACCCTAAAAGAACTTTGCCTTATGGGAAAAGCAGCACCTCGCCTTCTTCCTTTGATAAATGAATCTTACCTGCATTATATTCATCGCTTTAAGAATGAAGATTTGCGCCACCTTTTTCAGACAGTCATCGGCCTCCGCTACAATGCCCTGAGTTTTATCTATACTCTGGCAGCCTTTTCTACAGGAGACTGCGGCTATCCGATTGGGGGCTCAATCCGAATGGCACAGAACATGGCAAAAACCTTTGAAGAGCTTGGCGGAAAAATCCAATACCGTTCACCAGTAACTCAAGTTGTTACAGAGAACAAAAAAGTTACAGGTATCATTTGCAAAGAAGAATTTGTGCCATGCGATGCAGTAATCGTAACTCAGGACACCCGACAGGCTATCGACACCCTGTTTAATCCGCCTCTAAATGAACATTGGGCAAATGTAATGCGCAAAAATGCCATCGGTGAGCAAAATATGTTTGTTTGCCTCGGTGTTAAGGCTACCTTTAAGCATCTTCCAAAGGCCGTAGTTTATCCATTGGAAAAACCGTTTGAAGCCGGCGGATTAAAGTTTGATGAATTGAGAATCAACAACTATTCAGAATATCAGGATCACTCACCGGAGGGCTGTACTTCTCTTACATGTCTTTTGCTGGGGGACAGTTATGAATACTGGAAAAAAGCAAAAGAAGACGGCACTTATAAAGAAAAGAAAAAGGACCTTTGCGACCGCTTTATTGCAGAAGTCGAAAAGTTTATGCCTGAAATCAAAGGAAATGTGGAAGTCACCGATGTTGCAACCCCTTGCACCTACGAACGCTACTGCCACACCTATCAGGGCAGCTGGATGAGCGTATGGACACCAAAAGGAAAAGCAATTAACTACCCGATTAAGGACAAAGAAATCAGCGGTTTGTATTTTGCAGGCCAGCGAGTACAGATGCCAGGGGGCTTACCAATCGCCGTAGGAACCGGACGCACTGCTGCACAGCATCTTTGTCGTGACAATAAAATTAAATTCATATAAAATATTATTATATTTCCATTGGAATTTCATAGGAGGAATATCATGGGAAAAAAGAGTTCTAGTCTCTCTTTAATTTATCTTATCGGAATGGCTTTAGTCGTAATCGGCTTTATCATTCCAATGTTCAAGTTTACTTTTGGACCTTTTAGCGGTACAAAGAACGGATTCAACTTCATCGATTTTGATCACTTTGGATTTGTAACAATCGGTGCTCTCTTGATTTTTGTTGGTGCATGTCTCGGTGTTGTATTCAGCCTCGCACCAGTAGGTTCAAAAGATTTGCTCAAGCTTATCTGTCTTGTTGCAAGTATTGCAGGAGGAATCGTTCTTATCGTAGGTTTCAACCAGGATTCTTTCTACAAATTTGTTGGTAAACAGTTCTTCAAAGCAGCTTACATCGGTTTCTATATGATTATCGTTGGCTGGGTTGTTGGTCTTGCTGGTTACATCACAAAGAAATAAGCATAAATTAAGAATTCTTTAATTCTTATAAGGCTGCGATTGATGAGTATTATTCTCACTTCGCGGCCTTTTTTATTCCCTTTTATTCTAATTATCACTATATTTAAAGCATGAAATACTTGGCAGCAATTTTTGACATGGACGGTACAATCCTAAACACACTTACAGACTTGCAGAATGCTGTTAATCATGCCCTTAAACTAAATCATATGCCACAGCGAACTTACGAAGAAGTCCGCATGTTTGTTGGAAACGGCATTGCTAAATTAATAGAAAGAGCTGTTCCAGAAGGAACTGATGCAGAAGCTCAAAAAAAAGTTTACGAAGATTTTACAGCCTTTTACAAGATTCACAGTTCAGACACTACAAAACCCTACGACGGAGTTACAAAGGCAATCGCTGACTTAAAAAAAGCCGGTGTAAAAACTGCAGTTGTTTCAAACAAAGCCGACTACGGCGTTCAGGATCTTGTTAAAGTATTTTTTAACGGCCTTTTTGATGTTGCAGTAGGCCAGAAAGACGGCTTAAACACCAAACCTCACCCGGACATGATAAACCTCGCCCTTTCAAGTTTGAATGTTTCAAACAAAGAATCCGTTTACATCGGAGACAGCGACGTAGACTTTAACACTGCCAAAAATTCCAATATGGATTTTATAGGCGTATCCTGGGGCTTTAGAGGCCGCAGCTTTTTACAAAACCTAGGTACAAAAATGATCGTAGACCAGGCAGATGAGCTTATGGCTATGATTGTAAACGAATAGATAGCCTTTATTTCGAGTTTTGAGCGATTGCATTAAAATTGGCGCGAGGAAGCAGAAATGTGGTCAAAAACATTCTGTTTGTGGTGGGAGCGATAGCGACCTTTTAATAATCCTTACCACAAACAGCATGTAGTGCGCGAGCGCACGATTTTGAACCACATTGATGCGACCGGGAGCCAATTTTACTGGAGGTTTCCCTAACTCGAAATCATGGGTAGATATTTTTACAGGAGGATACATGCAAGACTTAATCTCAAATTACAAACACTTTCTAGACAACGGTAAAACCGAACGCGAATGCGTTTCCCAGATTATCAAAGGTGCCCGGGAACAGGGCTACAAAGATATAAGCGAATACAAAACTCTCAAAGCCGGAGATAAGGTTTATGTTCAGAAAATGAACAAGGCTATCGCCCTTTTCGAAATCGGAACTGGCAACATCGAAGACGGTCTGAACATTCTCGGAGCTCACATCGATTCTCCTCGCCTTGATGCAAAACAGTCTCCTCTCTACGAAAAGGACTTTATCACTTACCTAAACACTCACTACTACGGCGGTATTAAAAAGTACCAGTGGGTTACAATTCCTCTGGCAATCCATGGCGTTGTATGCAAAACCGACGGCACAACCGTAAACATCTCAATTGGCGAAGATGCCAGTGACCCAGTTTTCTGTATCAGCGACATTCTTCCTCACCTTGCACAGGAACAGATGAAGAAAACCGGAACCGAAATCATTAAGGGCGAAGACCTGGATGTAATTTTTGGTTCAATTGCCCCTTCTAAAAAAGAAGAAAAGGATTCTGACGACAAAAAGAAAGAAGAAAAGAATACAAGCAAAAAAGCAATTCTTGCCTTGCTCAAAGAAAAATACAACATCGAAGAAAAAGACCTGGAATCTGCAGAACTGGAAATCGTTCCTGCAGGTGCAAGCCGTGACTGCGGACTGGACAGATCCCTTGTTCTCGGTTACGGACAGGACGACCGTTCCTGCGCTTTCACTTCTTTTGCCGCAATGATGGATTCTAAAGCTGCAAGCAGAACAAACTGCTGTCTCTGCGTTGATAAAGAAGAAATCGGTTCCGTTGGTGCAACCGGAATGGGTTCACATGTTTTTGAAAACGCCCTTGCAGAAATCATCGCCCGCCTTCCAGAAGGTTACAGCGACCTCACATTGCGACGCGCCCTTGCCAACAGCAATATGCTTTCAAGCGATGTAAATGCCGCATACGATCCTTTGAATGCAGGACTCTACGACAAAGACAATGCATCTTTCCTTGGTGGTGGACTTGTATTCAATAAATACACCGGAAGCCGTGGAAAAAGCGGTGCCAGCGATGCCAACCCAGAGTTTATCGCAAAACTCAGAGGCTGCATGAACAAGGCCAATGTCAGATATCAGATGGCAGAATTAGGAAAAGTAGACCAGGGAGGCGGCGGAACAATCGCTTACCTCGCCGCAAAATATGGAATGAATGTAATCGATGCTGGAGTTCCTGTTTTGAGCATGCATGCTCCATGGGAAATCACAGCCCGTGCTGACCTGGAACATGCATACAACGGATACAAAGCTTTTCTTACTTTATAGTTCATAGACAAGTTGAATTAATAATGAGGCGGCTTCCTGTTTGGGATGTCGCCTTCTTGATTTTCAGCCATTTCTTTGATTTTTTCGATCATCAGCTTATTTTCTTTTCTTAAAAGCGCAATTTCTTTTGCCTGCTCAACAGCAACCTGCTGAATCTGGTTTACAAAATCTTCCATGTAGGCAAGTTTTGTTTCGATATTGATAAATCGCTCTTCAAATTTTGAATCTGTTTCGTTTTCCATTTTATTCCATTATAAGAGTGCCGGTAAGATTTAAGAGATTTAATAAATCCACAGAAAACTTTCTTGTCACTCCGTCCCGTCTGATTAAGGTAACCTTTACTTTTGATTTTTGCAATTCATCTGTAAGTTCTTCGCCGTAAAACGAAGAAAGCAAATCGATATATTCCTCGTTTGTCATGGTTTCGCCGATAAATGACGGCGCCATAAACAAATCTATATAATTCTGCAATTCAGAAGGAAGCATTTCATACAAATTGACTAGTTTTTCCTGACTGAATACCAGTGCAAGCTTTTTTTCCTCATCAACAAGAAGGTCCGACTGGCTTATCATGTCACTTTTGTCAGAAGAAAGCTTTCCGCTCACCATAAAACCGCTTTTTCCCTGACTTGCCACCTGAACCTGTTCAACGCCGGTCTGTTCAAAAAGCATTTTAATATCTGCAGCATTAAAAATCTCAGAATCCTTTTCGCCGGTTAAATCCTGAATTGTTTTTGTAAAAGAATCCCCAAGGCCGTTTTTATACTTAAAATATGTACCGCTGGAGGTCTGCTTGATTTCTACTTCGTTTGTGCAGGAAAAAAAACTCATACCGAATAAGACGGTTCCTGCAAGCATTATGATTTTATTTATTCGCTTCATCATTACCTTAAAAACACTTTATATGGAAAAGTTACAGTCACCCCGGTGGAAAAATTTAATCCAGCCGCAAGAGCCTTGACCGGTCCAAGAGCAGAACCGTCCATATTATTAAAAAATGTATAGCATAAATCCTGCATAAAGCGGAGTTTAACATCACCTTTTAAAAGAGAAGGAGTCATAAATCGGATTCCTGCAACTCCCGGAAAAATCGAAGGATTTATTTCTTCCTCTGACTTTGGAAGATGAGTCTTACCAATGGTAAATACAGGTCCTGCGTACGCCAGAACATACTGACAGAACTCGATTGTTCCCACAAGAGGAATCTCAAAACAACCGAGGCCGTGATTCCATTTTACGAGGCATTGAAATCCAGGGGTTATGTACTTGCCGTAGTAGAAAAGACCAGCACTAGCTGTAAGGCCTCTAAAGTTTGGAATAAAAGTATCATGAGTAAAAAGAGCCCAGTCGCCGCCAAGACTTGTAGTGCAATTCAAATTGTCGATTGTGTATTTGTAATCCTTTTTTTCAGCCTTTTCAACGGGTTTTGCCTTAGCTGTTTTTGGAGCATCAGAAGTTTTTGGTGCCGTTGCCGCAGTTCCTGTTGTTTGAGGCTTTTCTTTGGCAGCGGATTCTGTTCCCTTTGGTACCGAAGTCTCGTAAGTTTTGGTGTCTTTTAAAAATTTCCCACCGCAGGCATAATGGTTTTTCCAGTAATTTTCTCTAAGAGAAGAAACAATAACGCCGGTATTTGGGCCGTCACTTACAGCCGAAATGAACTGTTTATTCCCGATATAAAGTCCAACATGAGAAATTACAACTCCATCCGTCGTCTTAAAGAAAACCAGATCTCCCGGTTCAAGCTTTTCATCCGGAACAATCGTACAAACCTTATAAATTGCAGCAACAGTTCGTGGAAGCTGGTGCCCGATGGATTCACGGGAACAGGTAAAAATCAAACCGGAACAATCAAATGCATTCGGTCCTATTGCGCCTCTGACGTAAGGGCAGCCCACAAACTTCTTTGTATATGCAACCAGCTTTTCGCGGTTAGCCTTTTCTTTTGCAATTGCAGCCGAATCCGCAAAACACTTGCAGGGAATCAAAAGAAGCAGCAACCCCACCGCACTCACGGCATACAGTTTCATCTTATTCTTAAGCTTAAACATGACTTCCATTATAGAGTCGATTTATAACTTTTACAAAACCCTTTTTCACATTGTGCAAAATCTGTCAATGTAATAAAATATTCTGCTATGAATTTGGAAAACCCTCTTATTGTTCAGGGAGACAGAACTCTCCTCTTAGATGTACACGCACCCCTTGCAAACGAATGCCGCAACGATCTGATTCCTTTTGCGGAACTTGAACGCTCTCCAGAACATCTCCATACATATAGATTGACTCCTCTTTCCCTCTGGAATGCAACCAGCGCAGGCTTTACTCCTCAAGATGCCATAAATGTATTACAAAAATATGCGCGCTATGACGTTCCTCAGTCGGTTACAATGTGGATTGAAGAAACCGCAAGCCGATTTGGAAAACTACGCCTTATTCCAGGCCCAAAAATCTCGGTTCCTCTCAAAGCCTCAGAAGCTGTGGCAGACGCCGTTTCAAAAACAAATACAAACGCGACAAATAAAGCTCCTTCTCCAGAAAACGCTCCTGATTCCGACACCGACACCACTTCTAAAAAACAAATTCAGGAACAGTACCTCTATCTGGTAGCCACAAGCCGCCCTGTTTACCTTGAAATAAAAGCAAATGCACAGGCAAGAAAACTCATGGAGCCCTGCGTTTATAACCCGGAGGAAGTAGAAAAGCCAGTTGAACTCACAGAGGATGAAAAACAATTCTGCTTTAAGCTAAAACTTACCGACCGCGGAACCATCAAGCAGGTTCTTTTAAATTGTCTGTGGCCAGTAAAAGACGAAATCCAGCTGGAAGACGGAGAACCCCTAGACTTCTCCTTAAGAGAAACAACAAAAAACGGCTCAAAGTTTGAAATCCGTTCTTATCAGAAAGAAGCTGCCAACGCCCTCATCGGAAACCGAGGACCTGGCACCGGCTTTGGAACCATCGTTCTTCCTTGTGGAGCGGGAAAAACCATCGTCGGCATGACAATCATGGACATGCTCAAAACCAGCACCCTGATTATCACCACAAACATCAGCGCCGTTCACCAGTGGATGCAGGAACTCAAGGACAAATCTAATCTCACCGACGACCAGATTGCAGAATACACCGGCGAAAACAAAACTCTTGCTCCGGTAACCGTTGCCACATATCAGATTCTCACCTGGAGACCAGAAAAAGACGGTCCCTATCCACACTTTTCACTTTTTACCAAAAGAAAATGGGGCCTCATAATTTATGACGAAGTTCACATGCTCCCGGCTCCGGTTTTCAGAGTTGTTGCAGAAGTTCAGGCAGTACGCCGCGTAGGTCTCACCGCAACCCTCGTCCGCGAAGACGGCTGTGAAGGCTATGTTTTCAGTCTTGTAGGAC
>JAFNQK010000163.1 GCA_017386165.1 Treponema sp. | reverse complement strand
TTTCTGCAATTTCTTCATCACTCTTATAATCTGCCACACAGAAAACGTTATGTATAAAGGTTCCAAGCGCGGCACTATTGTATTTCCCAGAAGCGGTAATAGGTTTTGCGCAATCATAAAATTCAGCAGAAATCTTTCCACCCGGCATACTACTAGGCTGCAAGTCACGAAGCAATGCATTCTTGTCTTCTACCCCAGCAATCTTGGGCGCACGATTTTTTTCTTTTTCATGCAAAAATTCTATATCTTGAGGAGCATTATCAAATTTGGCCAGCTTAAAGCCTACTCCAAACAGGTCACACGGATTTACAGAAAAATCCTCTGCAACACAAAAGCCAAATTCCTTAAAGGTAACAAGAGGCTTTGGAACTTTTCCTTTTCCATTCAGTGCAAGAATCAGATTATCCCGAGGGCGTGTCATTGCAACATACATAAGACGCTTGTATTCTTCTTTTTCACTTTCTACAGTGTCAGAATATTCACCTAATTTTTCTATGGCATTAGCCCATTCTTCTGTAATCTTACAATTTCCAAATATGTCTGGAAAAACTCTTATCTTAACCTGGGGAAAAAGATTTTCCTTTGACGGATTTTTATCATAAACAATGTGGGTTCCAAAAATATTATTTTTTATGAGCTTATCTTTGTTAAGAATGTCTTTTTCAAGCCCCAGAAGTATCACTGTTTTCCATTCAAGACCTTTTGATTTGTGGCAAGTAAAAAGCTGAACGCCATCTGTTGAGCCGGGAACAGTAAATTTCTTCTTGGAAATTTCAGCAATAAATCCCAGAATAGAAGGTGTAAGTTTTAAAAGCTCGCAATGTTTTTCATAAACTTCTGCATAATCAATTAGAGCATGAAGTATTCTTTCTGAATCATCAGAATCAGGAAGTTTTTTTGCAAGGCGGTACAAATCAAGTTCAATCACAAGGCTTTTTACCAATGCAGAAATAGGAAGTGCTTTTAACCGTCCGCGTTCTTCAAGAATCTTTTTAACCAGAGGAACATCATCATAAAAGCCCCTTTCCTTTGTTTCTTTTTGATTGTATTCAAACTTATCATCAATAATTTTACCAAGCTTATAACCATCTTCGGTAAGAAAGGCAAGTTGTGCTTTAGGAAGTTCCACCCGACCATCTTCAATCAGTTGAAGAAGTGAAGTAACCAGAGAGACGGTATAAGTTGCAGAAATAACATCTTCATCAATATAAACCGGAACATCATACCCCCTTAATGCAGTGGCAACAGCTTTAAGTTCACCCCAAGTTCCTGCCAGTACAGCAATATCAGATGGATTCTCTCCTTTATTTATTAACTCTACTATATTTGAAGCCAATACAGAGCAACGCGATTCAACGTTTGTGCCATCAAGCCACCAATAGCCGACTTTTGCATTCCCTTCTCTTTTTGGACTAAGGCAGACTTCTTTTTTTTCTTCCAGGGAAACTTTGTTGAAAGCCCTTGTAAACACCTTGTTTGTAAAGTCAACAATAGAAGGAAGAGAACGCCAGCTGTTACTTAAAATGTCTGTTGTGCAACCGCCAACACCATTTGCTTCATTTTCTTTTACGACGTCCATTACGGCTGTTGTTAGAGTTGTATCTGAACCGCGGAAGCCAAAAATTGCCTGTTTTTTGTCGCCCACCCAGATGCTATGCTCAACAATATCCGAAAGCTTTTCAAAAATCTTTAACTGTATCGGTGAACAATCCTGGAATTCATCTACAAAAACATATTTATAGGTTGCCTTAATGTCTGCCCTAACTTCACTGTTGTCCAAAAGCTTGTAGAAATAATCTTCCATATCTGCAAAGTCTATAAGATGATGCTCAGTTTTATAATTCTGATATTCTTCATTCCACCGCTTGGCCAGTGAAAACATAAGTTCAATGTAGCTGTTAAAATCCTTACGGGTTTGAGCTTCATCATTGCCACGAATATACTGCTTTACCTTTTTTTGCGAATAGTCAAGGCTGGGCTTATAATCCTTAATCTGATAATTTTTTGTGTATTCAAGGATTTTTGACAAGTCATCCTTCCAAAAATCAAAATTTATTTTTGACGACCTAGTATATTTAAGTGCAAAATCATTAAAAAAAGAAATTTCTTTTTCTGTCAAAAGAGCAACCAGAGACTGGTTCCTAAAAAAATCCAAATCTCCTTTTTCTATCGGATTGATTTTTGGACCTAACCCCAGGACATACCAGTATTTTTGAATCAAGTTTTCTGCAACACTGTGAATTGTGCCAATTAAAGCCTGATCAAGACGGTCTGCTTCAAAAACAAGGCCTTGCTCATAAAGTTTAGCCTTTGCCTTTTCTTTGAATTCTGCTGCGGCGGCTCTTGTATAAGTTGTAAGAATCACATTTTCGGGTTCTACTTTTTTACTTCTAATTGCTTCTGCCAAAGTTTCGGTAAGTGTAAAAGTTTTTCCGCTTCCTGCACTTGCGCTGATGTATTTAATATTTTTCATATTCAATTCCCCTACTTTCTGCTTTTAAGCACACCAATGTCATTATATGCACCGCTTTTCTTTCCCTTATAGTAATCTACTGGCATAAACTCATGTGAATCAATCTGGTTTTCATAAGTAATATCTTCTTTTTCCCAGTTGGAGTTTTCCTCAAGTTTCCCTTCAGAGATTTCTTTTTTACGGTAATCATAGGACTTCTGAATTTCTTCCAGCAGATTCTTTCCTTTGCGCTCAGGGTCAAGTTCAACTTTCTGGAAATTTATTGCACCTTTTAATTCTTTAGAAGAAACAAACTTTGCGGCAGGCATTAAAAAGTATGCTACATTTTTTACGTTTGCCTTCATCTCTTTTTCTACAAGTTCTTCGTACAAGGCAAATTGGTATGACTTGTTTTCTTTAATCAGATTGGCATGTCTGTCTGCAGAAGAAGTCCACTTAAAGTCAAAGATATATATATTTCCATCTGAGTCGGCAAGAAGCATATCAATGAATCCTTTTATAGTAAGAGTCCCAACCTTTCCCACCACCTCTTTTTCGCAGGCAAGAACATGGAGGTTATTTTCTTTTATTCCCTTCAAAAGCTGTTCAAGGCAATCCTTGAGCTGGGTTTTGAATTTTTTAATGTCGAGACTGGTTTGTTCTTGAAGAAGAATTTCTCCTTCCTTCTTCAGCGCTTCTTCAAATGCTTTATCAAATCCAGTGCCAATTTGCTTTTGGATATATTCAGCGCTTCCGCTTTCTTTTGTGTTTTTATCCGGACTGAATAAAAGTTCAATAACCTTATGAGCAACAGTACCTGTCCGGCTAGACAAATAATTTTGATCTTCGGGAGTATTGTCAGAAAACTTGGCAAATTTTTCTATTACATAATCAAGCGAATGGGGAATAAGGCTTTCCAATGCAGAATAGCTCAGATGCTCAGGCCAATTTTTTTATATATATTCCGTATTTTTTATATGGATGAATTCCTGCTTGCTTTCCATGCGGTTGTCAATTTTATTTATGTCTTCATAAAGATCTTGGGCAATTTTTTTCTGCTTAACAAAAGGATAAATCTTGTTCTTCTTAAAATTATTCGGCTCTTTTTTATCTTCAAAGTATTTTTTTAGCTGAATAAAGACCGGAGACTTTGGGGCATCGGCAGAACCTATTTTGTCTAATGTAACAAGCACAAGCTTTTTTTGTGTCTTAGAAAAGGGAGTCAGCAACAGGTTTCTGAGATACTTGCGCTCTTTTTTTTCATCCCACAACGACAAGCTTTCCCGGAAGCCGTCTTTTTCTACAGGAGACAAAAATGAATAAGTAAGCTTTTCCACCTGGCCGCTTTGATAAAAATCACACCAAATAGTTTTTTCTGCTAAATCACAAAAATCGGAAAAAGAATTGATGATATTTTTGCAGCCAACCTGGGCAGGATACTGGTTTATGCTATTGGACGAAGACAAAACTTCTGTTAGAAACTCCATTTCTGAACCTGAAATTTCATCTGAATCTTTTTCTGCAATTGCAAGCGCCTCATCGATTTTTTCTGGTGGCAGGGGAACTCCCGATATTTGGGAGCCGGAAAGCTTTTTTCCTTCAAGGTAATGCCAGTTGTCAAACTCTTTATTGTCGGCATTAATCCATACATCAAATTCATTGGATTCAAGACGGGAAAGGTATTTTAAGGCTTCGTCTTTTTCTGCAAAGTTCCATATTTCAAAAGATTCATCGTTCAAGTTAAGCTCAACATTTTCTTTGCCGTTCAGAACAGAAAGTATTTTTGAGATATTGTTGTTTTGCTCTTCTGTTTCTTTGTCCGTTACACAGACACCCCGCTTTTTTAGGGCTTCCAACAGCCGTACTTCTGCCGGAGAAAAATATTCATAATATGATGCTGTTACAATTTTAAAATCTGGAAGACGGCAGCCATTCTGAACAGCTTCAATTATTTTAAGCAGCTGTTCTCCATAAGATTTGTCGTGAAAGTATTCTTCTATTCCGCAGAGAAGTTTTATGCGCTCACTTGGAGCTGGAGAGTTTTTGTTCCAACCGGCAGCCGCAAGTGCATCGCGCCATTCAAGGCATTTCTTTACGGTGTTCAGTTTATCAATGTTAAAGGAGCTTTCTATTATGCTGTGCGGATTTTTTGCCATATATTTTTTTGTGGCAGAAAAATAATCTACAAAACGCTTTCCATAATCAAAAACTTCAGAACAGATTCCGGCATGTAGTGCAATTATTGAACAAAGTCCTCTGGTGTTTACAATTTTTGCATCGAACAAGACAGGTGATTTTGCAAGATTAACATAAGCCTGTCCGGTAAAGAATGGATTATAAAAGAGTTCCATATCGTTATGCTCCAAAAAGTATTAATATTATTACAGTACTGAAACAGATTATCTTGAAAGCACTGAACATTCAAAAATATCACGGTCAAAAGAAAGTATTTCGCTTATCGAAAATACCTGTACAAGACACAGACATGCGAGAGTGCGGTTTACAGTCCCAAGTTCTTTGTCCAGTTCACTAGGAAAAAGCGTATTAGGTATTGCAGAAAGTTTAACGCCGTTTCCATTTTTTAACTGCTCGGAATTTTGGAACACCATGGCCTGTGTATTATGAAGATAGCTATTTGGGGCCTGCATCAAACCCAAGTTTGCTCGTTTTATACAGTCGCAAAACTTTTTTTCTGTCATTTCGGGAAGCTTGAATTTTATATCGCCGGAAAGAAGGATTCTTCCTACAGGATTTTTGATTAAGTTCTGTTCACTAGCGGTGGCAAGTTTTTCATAAAGCTCAAGTCCTTTTTGATTTAGAAAATCACTCAGCTCCTTGAACTTCATGATGTTTTCTATTGACCAGAAAAATATTTTATTCTGGCTCTCGCAACGAGCAAGAACAGTCTTATTTTTGCACTTAAGTTCTCTCCATGAAGACCTTTCTCGTTTTTCTATAAAACGCTTTATAAAATCATCTATTTCTTCACGAGTTATTTTTCTTGCTGCCATTTTACTTCCTCAAATCCTTGAACGGTGCAAACTCTGTATTTTCTGCCGTAAAAATATGGAGCATTTCCATTGCACGGGTAATGCAGACATATACCATGTTGTACTGCTGTTCGTAATAGGTTTCTGAATCAAAAATCGACTTTTCTTCAGCCCCTCGAATGCGGTGATCGGCAAGCAGAAGAACAACAGGAAAATCCAGTCCCTTGCAGTTTTGCATTGTGCAAAGGCGTACTCCTTCTGTTTCCGCAAAATCAAAATCATCATCAATCTGATGGCTTTTTACACCAAGTTCTTTATCAAGCATCTCTTGCAGTTTTTCAAGTTTTTGCTTTTGGTTTGCAATTATGCAGATGTTTTCTTCGTCATAGTTCAAGGCATTCAAAAGCATCTTTACCTGCTGAACCATCTGATTCATTATGTCGTCAGGATTTTTTCCTACCGAAATTTCCACCGGCGGTCCAGGCCTAAAGGCAACTGGTTCCAGAGCTTTATCCATATTTTTGAATTTGCTGCGGTAACTTTCTGCAAAAGCATGAATCTGATTTGTGTTCCTAAAATTCATTTTTAGAATTCTGCTTCTTCCGCGAATGTCTATACCGGAACGGTTCCAGTTAAAGCCTTTGCGGTATATTGACTGGTCACTGTCTCCCGCAAGGAAAACTCCCCTCTTTGAAGTCTTTTTAACAAGGGCAAGAATTACAGGCGGTAAGTCCTGGGCTTCGTCCACAAATGAATATTCGACACAAGAATCACCATTACCACAAAGTTCCAGTATTTTTTTTGCGGCAAAATTGCGCGGCCAGACATTCAAATTTTCAAAAGCCCTTTCCGCTTTTTCCATAGCTTCCCAGATGGCAATGCGCTCTTCTTTTTTGAGCGGAAATTTCATTCCTGCTCGGTCACACATCTTTTCTATATAATCTTCGTTTGTTATGAGGTTTGCCCAAATAAATTCATAACATTCATTAAAAACTTCTTTTTCCGAAAATCCTTCACAGACAAAAATTCCCTCATAAGAATTGTCCCAACCAAACGAAAGGCGTTTTTCCGGAAAATATTTTTTTACCATAGAAAACAGGAAAGAGTCGGCTGTTGTGATTGTGCCTTCGGGAACTTCTGCACCAAGGATTTTTGTTACATACTGGTTGTATTTTACAAGGCTTTTTGTATATGTTAAAAGGCGGAAGCTGTTTTTTGATTCATCAAAAGTAAGTTCAGATTTTAAATCGTTCACGGCTTTTTCAAGAGCTTTAAGTAGGACAAGAGACTTTCCTGTTCCTGCGGCTCCCTTAATCAAAAAGTCCTTGTCCAGTTTTATCTGTTCAAGAATGTCGTTCTGCTCACTTGTAAGCTTTGTA